>NZ_BAAHSI010000023.1:0-54739 GCF_054601575.1 Faecalimonas canis
CTTCATTTACTTTCTGTGCCTCCGCAAGCGCATCTGCAAATGTTTTCCATGTTTCTTCCGTATAGTCTGCTTCAACTTTTTTCTCTGCCTCTGCGATTACAGATTGTAATTTTGTCTTGTCTGCTTTCACTTCAGGTTTTACATATAATTTAGCATCAGCCCAGTCTACACAATCGTCATTTTTATTTTCCACTTCGTCTGCAACGAGAATTAATTTATTTACATCGCTGACATCTAAGCTGACAAATTTCGCTTCATCCGGCTGTTTGATTACTCCTGACTCATAAAGCATATTTTCTTTCGCAACTTCTTCCTTATAAATAAAGAATTTTGCACCATCACGTCCCGTTTTTCCTGCTTTGATATAATCAATACCCAACCATGTCTGGAAATATTTTTCTGTTCCTGCAACCTTACTTAAATCATAAGTAATCTGTGCATTCGCATTTGCACTTAAACCTTTTGTAAATATTGTCTGCACACCATCAATTTTCATGCTGATATCCGTTTTCGATTTATCTGTTCCTGTGTCCGCTTTATTAATGTGAACGCCTCCCCAGCCGGATTCAGCCTTCTCATACTTCAATACCTGATAGCCTTCTCCTGCTTCCATGGCGCCTTCGACACCATCTCCTGTTAGATAGTATGTATCTAATTTCAACATATCTTCTCCAACCGTTACTTCCACAGTTGTTTGAACTTTTGAACTATCTTTTGCAGTTACTTTCAATGTCGCTGTTCCATTTCCAAGGGCGCGAACTTTTCCATTTTCGTCTACCCTCAATACTTTCGCATTAGAACTTTCAAATGTCACACTCTTATCTGTAGCATTTTCAGGCTCTGCTTTTACTTTTAGTGTAAATGTATCACCCGCATTTACTCTTTCCGGAATACCTTCTATTGTAAGTTTCGTAACAGGTACATTTTCCGGTTTTTCTCCGGCAAGTTCCTTTAATAACTTCAAATCATTTTCAGAGAGTTTTCCGTCATTGTCCAAATCTCCTGCACGAAGATAGAGAATATCCGCTTCTTCTCCTGCAAGATAAGCTTCCATTTTCTCTATATCTGCCGCTGTAACAAGTCCGTCTGCACTTCCGTCAATATCTCCGCTGACTGCCAATGTCAGTGTATCTTTGATTGTTCCGTTGACTGTAAGCGTCAATTTATATCCGGTTGCTGCCGGAGAAGTATCTGACTGTTCTCCTCCCATTGCCTCAGCCATTGTAATCGTTGCCCCGTCAACTTCCTTGAACATTTTCTTCAAATCTCCTGCTGTTGTACCTGAAGCGATACCGTACAGAATATTGTTTTCTCTATCCATTTTTGCCTGTGCATCTTCTTTTAACTCGAAGCGGTCTTCTTTCTGCTCCCCGTCATCTTTTACAAGTTTCGGATCTCCCCATGTAACCATATCGTGTCCGTTACTTCCGAGCATATCGGCATATAACATAATTTCTTTTGCCCCTTTGACATCAATGTCAAAGTAATGTGCATCCTGTCTATGTTTTAATACTTTTGAACGTTCAGCTTCTTTTCCGTCAACGTAAACGGCAAGTTCTACACCGTCTTTTGACTTATCTTTATGACAATCAATTCCTCCGTATACCTGAAGTCTTGAAGCATTCAGACCTGATATATCGAAGTATAGTTTAGATTCTGCATTTACTCCGTATCCGGTTGCAAATGTTGTTCTCTTTCCATCTATCCAAAGGTCAAGGGCGGTTCCGCCGTTGTCCTCATTTACATGAATTCCGGCATAACCTGATGTACTTCTTGCCGTGTCATATCCTACGTCTGTCAAAAGAATTTCTTTGCTCACTTCCATTTTGATTGTGTATGTCCTGCTGTATCCGTTTTTGGCAATTGCTTTTACCGTTGCTGTTCCCGGTACTGCTTCTGCCTGTGTAATTTCAACTTTTACATCTTCGGATGCTGCTTCTGCCGTTACCTGTGGAACTTCCCCCTCCATTCCGTAAGCATCATAAGTATAAGAAGTTACCTCATTGTTAAAGTTTGGAAGGTCTTTTCCTCCCACCTTAATTCCTTTCAAAAGAGTTGTTTCATCTTTTACCGTCACTTTACTTTCTTCAATCATCTGCTCTTTCGTTTCTCCTGAAAGCGCTTTCAAATGATATGTATATGAATACATCTTTGAACTTGGAAGTCTGTATTTTGAAAGAGCTGCAGGGCCGCAACTTGCTGTTCCAAGCCCCATCTGTGCGTAATCAATAGTGAGAACCGTATTTTTTGTTCCTTCCAACTGATACGGATGATCCGCTTTATTCAAATCTTCCTGTGTATAATGTAACGCGCTCATCTGAAGCAGATGATCTGTTGCATCAACAAGTAAACCATTTCCGTCTCTATCCGTTAAAGCCATAAAACGTACGTCTGTCTTATTCCCTGTTTCCTGAGGATATACAAAATTTACAAATTGGTCTTTCACCTTGCTTTCGTAAACTCCTACATCATATCCTGTTTTACGGTCACTGTAACTATCCGCTTCTCCACGTCCGTACCATGTCATATTTTCCAGACTTCCGTCCAACTGTACTCTGTTTCCTACACGAAGCAAATCTCCCATCTGATTTGAAGGAATCAGTGTACTCTTTACGAAAATATCTCCTGAAGAGTAAATTGTATATGTCAAACTATCTTTGGAGTCTGAACAGTTTGTCAATGTACGGTCTATTGTCACATAAATCGCTTTCTCGCTTTTTGTCACATGAACCGCATCCACTTTTGCATTTTCATTTGCTTTCTTCCAATTCGCATCTACAGCCTCTTTTTTATCATTGTCTGTATATGCTCTCCAATAATTCGGAAGTAAATCTTCTGCAATCATTTCTTTTCCGTTTACTTCAAAAGAAGAAAGACTGCCTTTTTCTTTGTTAAATGTAACTGACCAGCCATCTTGTGTTACCGTTACTTCTTTTTCCGTTTCTTTTACCGCTGAATCCTCAAACACTTTCATTGCCGCTGTATCCAGTCCCCGATCTGCCACCTCTTTTTCAAAGTTCAAATCAAACTGTGCTTCCGCAACAACATCTCCTGCTTTACCCCAACTTGTGTCTGCCTTTGTTACAAATTGAATGTGTAAGAAATACTCTTCTCCTTCTTTTGCATCCGCAGGAACGGTATACGGAATTTTCACATCTTTTGTTGTAAGCGGAGCAATATTCACATCTGTGATTTCTCCGTTCTGAACAGGCATTCCGTCTTTTTCCAAACTCCAAAGCATTTTGTATTCATTTGCATTCGTGTCTGTATACTCATTGCTGATAGAAATAGTCTGTGCTTTTTCATCTGCTATTTTCATCTGAAGAGCCTGATAAACACGTTTTACTTCGTATGCTTCCGGCTGTAATGTACGGTCTGCGGAAATAATACCGTTCACACAGAAATCTGCATTTCCTGATTTCCATGATGCATATTCACCTTTATTCCAGTCACCGTCATATCCCCAGTATGTTGTTTTTCCATCCCATTTTCCGTCTTTAATTACAGGTGTGTTAAACGTCTGGTCTACCCAGTCCCAAATAAAACCTCCCTGTAAAATACCATATTTTCTGATTTTTTCCCAATAATCAATCATTCCGCCACCGCTATTTCCCATTGTGTGCAGATATTCACACATGATATACGGTTTTGTATAATTTGTTTTGATTTTATCTATTTCAGGATACATATTTGACTCTACATCTACGCCTGTATTTGCATTCCAGCCCTGATAATGCACTACGCGCGTATCATCATTGTTTTGGAAATAATCAATTTCTTTCTGAAGAGAATCTCCTGTACCTGTTTCATTTCCCGGTGACCACATAATTACACTCGGATAGTTTTTATCACGTTCCAACATATTAATTGCTCTGTCTTCTGCCGCTTCCACATATCCTGAAAGACTTCCCGGAACATTATACTGACTTCGACCATTATGCGATTCTACGTTTGCCTCGTCCATAACATAAATTCCATATTCATCGCACAATTCATAGAAAACAGGGTCGTTTGGATAATGAGATGTACGAACTGCATTGACATTCAACGATTTCATCAGTTCGATTTCTTTTCTCATATCTTCTTCGGTCAGATAACGTCCTGTTTCTGCATCATTCTCATGACGATTGACTCCATATAATGTGATAACCTGTCCGTTTACACGCAGTCTTGCATTATTTGTTCCTTTATTCGTAATTTCTACTTCACGGAAACCTACTTTCGTTGATGTAACTTCCGTTTCTTGTCCGTCTTTTTCCAAAACAAGTACAAGACTGTATAAATTTGGATGCTCCGCAGTCCACTTTTTCGGATTTGTAATCTGTCCTGATAATCTAACGGTTGTTTCTTTTTTATCTCCAAAAGTTGCTTCCGCAGTGAGAGGTGTATTCGCCACAAGATTTCCTGCTGCATCGTAAAGATAACCTTTTACGCTATACCCCTCTTTTTTGCCATCAAAATTTCTCAAATCCACATCTACATTCAATGATGCATTTTCATATTTTTCATCTAAATCTGTCACAACCGTGAAATCTCTGATTTCCGTCTGCTCTTTTGCCGTCATATAAACATCACGGAAAATTCCGGCAAGTCTTAAGAAATCCTGATTTTCAATATAACTTCCGTCACACCAGCGATATACTTCCACTGTAATTACATTTTCATTACCTTTTGAAAAATCCAGTGCGTCCGTAATATTGAACTCATTTCTTGTAAAACTGTCCTCAGAATATCCGATATATTCTCCATTCACCCAAAGATACATTGCAGATTCTACGCCTTCAAAGTTCAGAAAAATTTCTTTTCCTTCCCAACTTGAATCTACCGTAAATTTTTTACGGTAAGTTCCCACCGGATTACATTCCTCAGGTGCTTGACCAACTTTATAGTTTTTGTAATTCTTCCCCTCCGCATTCATCCACGGATAATTTTGATTGGAATAGATAACCGGATCATATTTAAAAGAACCGTCTTTATTCAAATATGTTTGCCAGTTTCTCGGAACACTAATATTATCCCAGTTACTGTCATCATAGTCTTTTTTATTGAAATTTTTGTCTTTTTCTGCGATACGGTCAGAAGGCTTAACCGCCCAACTGAATTTCCAGTCATCACCATTTAGTAATTGATAGTAACTTGAAGATTTCTTATTACCTTTCTTTGCTTCTTCCACATTATCATATCTATAAAATGTGGCACGGGCTTTTTCCCTGTTCACTTGGAATATACCCGGATTGTTTGTCCACTCTCTTGTATCCGATTTTGCTGCCAAAACATTAAGCATATCTCCGCCAAGTCCCCCAAGCCCTGACAAAGCCGAGCCTAAAACAAGTGACCCTGCCAAGAGAGTTGAAATTAACCGTTTTTTTCTCATGTCGCTTCTCCTTTCTCATTCACAATTTATTCTATTAAAGTATATTCCTCTGACATTCTATAATTCAATACAATTTCTTTGGAAAAAAGTTCGATTTTCTACGAAAAAAATTAAAAAAAATTGATGCCTGACAGATTTTCTCTGATAAAGCATCAATTTTCTTATCATTTATTCTATTTTGCACCGTTAATTCGAGCCATTGCTCTCTTAAGCGCCGCTTCCGCACGGGCAACATCAATTGAATCACTTTTACTGTTCAAACGTTCTTCCGCACGTTTCTTTGCCTCTTCTGCACGGTTGACATCAATTTCGTCCGGCCACTGTGCATCTTCGGCAAGAACGGTAATTTTTTCCTGAAGAATTTCCAAAAAACCTCCGAGAATAACCGCCTTTTTCACTTCCGTTCCTTGATGAATTTTCATTACACAAGGCTCTAAAATAGTTGTCAACGGAATATGATTTTTGTAAACTCCCATTTCTCCTTCTACGGATACAAATTCAAGGAAGGACGACTCTCCCTCATAAAATACCTCGTCAGGAGAAATAATTCTCAATTCAAATACATTCTCTGCCATAGGAAACACCTCCTACTTCACGCGTGCTAATACATCGTCAATATTACCTGCGTTTAAGAAATATCCTTCCGGAACATCATCATGTTTTCCTTCAAGAATTTCTTTGAAGCCTTGAATTGTTTCGCTGATTGGAACATATCTTCCTTCAAAACCTGTAAACTGTGTTGCTACGAAGAATGGCTGTGACAAAAATCTCTGGATTTTTCTTGCACGAGATACTGTCAATTTATCCTCTTCTGATAATTCATCCATACCAAGCATTGCAATAATATCCTGCAATTCTTTATATTTCTGAAGGATTTCCTGCACACCACGGGCAACTTTATAATGTTCTTCTCCTACAATATGTGGATCTAACATACGAGATGAAGATTCCAACGGGTCTACAGCCGGATAAATACCAAGTTCTGTAATCGCACGGGACAATACGACTTTCGCATCCAAGTGGGCGAATGTTGTAGCTGGCGCTGGGTCAGTTAAGTCATCGGCAGGCACATATACTGCCTGTACAGATGTGATAGAACCGTTCTTTGTAGATGTAATACGTTCCTGTAATGCACCCATTTCTGTCTGTAATGTAGGCTGATAACCTACCGCTGAAGGCATACGTCCAAGCAAAGCGGAAACTTCCGAACCTGCCTGTGTAAAACGGAAAATATTATCAATGAATAAAAGAACGTCTTTTCCACCCTTATCACGAAAATACTCTGCCATTGTAAGTCCGGTAAGTCCTACACGCATACGCGCTCCAGGCGGCTCATTCATCTGACCAAATACCATTGCTGTTTTATTGATAACACCTGATTCCATCATTTCATAGTAAAGGTCGTTTCCTTCACGAGTTCTCTCTCCTACACCTGTAAATACAGAATATCCACCGTGTTCTGTAGCAATATTTGTAATCAATTCCTGAATTAATACTGTTTTTCCTACACCTGCACCACCAAACAGACCAATTTTACCACCTTTCTGGTAAGGGCAAAGCAAGTCGATTACTTTGATACCCGTTTCAAGCATCTCAGCCTCTGTTGCCTGTTCTTCAAATGCAGGAGCTTTTCTATGAATCGGTGCATACTCTACATCTGTCGGTGCAGGTTTCTCATCGATTGCTTCTCCAAGTACATTAAAGATACGTCCTAATGTATTTTCACCTACCGGCACGGAAATAGGTGCTCCTGTCGCAACTGCTTCCATACCGCGAACAAGTCCGTCAGTCGGACCCATGGCGATACATCTTACCGTATCATCACCCAAATGCTGTGCAACTTCCACAACTAATTTTTCACCATTACTTCTTGTAATATCAATGGCTTCATTAATTTCAGGAAGGTTACCATCGGCGTATTTAATATCCAATACCGCACCGATAATTTGAGTGATTTTACCTATATTTCTTTCTGCCATTTTTTCACTCCTACCTTTTTTCTAAAGATAAACGCCGATGCTATAGTGCATCTGCACCGGCTATAATTTCTGTCAATTCCTGTGTAATAGCACCCTGACGGGCTCTATTATATTTCAATGCCAAGTCTTCAATTATTTCTTCCGCATTATTTGTTGCAGAATCCATCGCCTGCATACGAGCACCGTTTTCACTCGCAACCGCTTCCACGAACGCACCATATAAGATACTTGTCATATACTTCGGAACGAGAAGACTGATTGCTCTCTCCTCGTCCGGCTCAAAGTTCATCAGCACGTTGTTGTTTTCTGACTTATTTTCTTCCGTTGCATCCGAAGTGTCAACCGGAAGTAATTTCTTAAATGTCGGAATATGTGTCACCGTATTTTTGAAAAATGTATAAGCCACATAAATCTCACCAATCTCTCCATTGGCAAAATCCGTAAGCAGTCTTTTACTCAGTGCTTGTGCATCTGCATAAGTTGGCTCTTCTATCATGTCGGAACAGTCAAGGGCAACATCATACCCTTTTCTTACAAGGCTCTCTGCCCCCTTCTTACCGACAAGATAAAGACGAACGTCTTCTTTTGCGATACCGCTTTCCGTAATGAGTTTCACTACATTTGAGTTGTATCCTCCGGCAAGTCCTCGATTAGATGTAACGACAACAATCCCGACTTTCTTTGACTCTCCTGCTTTCAAATACGGATGTTCAATATTCCCCGCCTTTGCAAGCATGGAAGTCACTGTGGAATACATACACTCAAAGTATGCCTTTGAATTCTCTGCACGCATTCTTGCTTTTTGCAGTTTTACGGTAGAAATAAGTTTCATGGCTTTTGTAATCTGCTGTGTACTCTGCACACTGCTCTTACGCCGTTTTATTTCTCTCATTGATGCCATGACAATTCTCCTCTATTTAGAATTCTTTTTTGAACTCATTAATTGCATTTACAAGTGCTTCCTCTGTCTTATCTGAAATCACTTTTTCCACTTTGATTGCTTCCGGAATTTCCGGATATTTTGTCTGAATAAATTCAAACAATCCTTTTTCAAATTCAAGAACACGCTCTACCGGAATATCTAACAGATATTTCTGTGTTGCGGCATAAATGATGATAACCTGATACTCAACCGGCATCGGCTGATACTGAGGCTGTTTCAACATTTCCTTAATACGCGCTCCCTGTGCAAGACGTTCTGTTGTATCTGCGTCAAGTTCTGAACCGAACTGTGCAAACGCTGCCAACTCACGATATTGTGCAAGGTCGATACGGATTGGACCTGCGATTTTCTTCATCGCTTTAATCTGTGCCGAACCACCAACTCGAGATACGGAAATACCAGGGTTAATAGCCGGTCTGAAACCTGCGTTGAACATTTCTGTTTCAAGGAAAATCTGTCCGTCTGTAATTGAAATAACGTTTGTCGGAATGTAAGCAGATACGTCACCTGCCTGTGTTTCAATAATTGGAAGTGCTGTAAGCGATCCTCCTCCCAACTCATCTGACAATCTTGCCGCTCTCTCTAACAGTCTTGAATGAAGATAGAATACATCCCCTGGATAAGCTTCACGTCCAGGTGGTCTTCTCAGAAGTAAAGAAAGTGTACGGTATGCTGTCGCATGTTTGGACAAATCATCGTATACAATCAGTACGTCCTCTCCTTTTTCCATCCATTCTTCACCCATAGCACATCCTGCATATGGCGCAATATACTGAAGTGGGGCAAGTTCACTTGCTGTAGATGCAACAACTGTTGTATAGTCCATTGCACCGTATTCTTCAAATGTCTGTACGATGTTTGCAACTGTAGACGCTTTCTGTCCGATTGCAACATAAATACATTTTACCCCTTGTCCTTTTTGGTTAATAATTGTATCAATGGCGATTGCAGTTTTACCTGTCTGTCTGTCACCGATAATAAGTTCACGCTGACCTCTTCCGATTGGCACCATAGAGTCAATCGCCTTAATTCCTGTCTGTAACGGTGTATCTACTGATTTACGGGAAATAACACCTGAGGCAACTCTTTCAATCTGACGATGTGCTTTTGCCTGAATAGGTCCTTTTCCATCAATAGGTTGTCCAAGTGCGTTTACAACACGACCTAACATACAATCTCCAACCGGAACTTCTACTACTCTTCCGGTTGTTTTTACGGTATCTCCTTCGTTAATGTTTCTGTTATCTCCCAAGAGAACAGCACCAACATTATCTTCTTCAAGGTTTAACACCATACCGTATACTTCTCCGGGGAACTCTAAAAGTTCTCCCTGCATTGCGTTTTCTAGACCGTGGATACGCGCAATACCATCGGCTACTTGAATAACCGTTCCCACATCAGATACTTCTAAATCTGACGCATATCTTTTAATCTGTTCTTTAATGACAGAACTGATTTCTTCTGGTCTTAAATTCATGGAGCGAATCCACCTTTCTTTTATATTTTATATCTGAATACTTCTCAACTGCTTAGACAACTCATAGAGTTTCGTCTTAATGCTGCTGTCCACAACCCTGTCGCCAATGCGGATAACCATTCCACCGATAAGACTTTCATCTACGGAATAATTCATCTCAAAAGTTTCGTAACGGGTTGTTTCTAAAAGTCTTTTTTCCACTGCACTTTTCTGTGCGTCTGCCAATTCAACCGCAGTTGTAATAAATGCAGTTCCTATTTTCTTTTCTTCTTTTACAAGTGCGATAAAATAGTCAAATACGGACGAAATGTCTTTTGAATGCCCTTTTGAAATTAAAAGTGCAATAAGCCCGATGATTTCTTTTGACACATGACTTGTAAAAGTTTCTTCGATAAGTTTTATCTTATCTTCTTTAATAATCTTTGGATTATCCATTAATTTCTGAAGTTCCTGATTTTCAGAAAAAACGGTTGCCAGTCCTTTCGCCTCCTCAGCAAAAGCGTCCACACGGTTCTCTTCCACAGCTACAGAAAATAATGCATCTCCGTATGTTTTAGAAACTAATTTAGCCATGTACTGTCACCCATTTCTTTTAATGTTTCTTCAATCAGACTTTCCTGTACATTTGTGTCAATGGAAGCAGATACGACCTTTCCTGCCATCATAGATGCAATTGTAATCATTTCCTGCTTCATTTCATCTAATGCACGTTTCTTCTCCAATTCGATTTCCGCATTTCCGCGTTCTATAATACGGGCTGCCTCTTCTTTTGCTTCAGCAATAATTTTTGCTTCATTTTGCATTGCCTTTTTGCGTGCGGCACTTAAGATTTCCTGTGCCTCTTTATCCACTTCTTTTAGTTTCTTTTCGTATTCTTCCTTATATGCAGTCGCATCCGTTCTTTCTTTTTTCGCCGTTTCCTGCTCATCCAAAACACGCTGTCTACGCTTTTCCAATAAGTTTCTTACCGGTTCGAATAAAAGATAGGACAAGAATGTAAACATGACAAGCATACTGATTGCCAATACTACAGCATCGAAAAGGAACTGTGCATCAAGGGTAAATAATCGTTCCAAGGTTCAGCCTCCTTCCTTATCTTATTTTCAATTTCCGTTATTCTTAAAGTTTACCTAAAAGTGGGTTAGCGAATAACAGAATAAGTGCGATAACCAAACTGTAAAGACCAGTTGTTTCCGCTACGGCCTGACCAAGTAACATTGTAGATGTAATGTCTGATTTTGCCCCTGGGTTTCTACCTACTGCAGATGCACCGTGACCTGCTGCAACACCCTGTCCGATACCAGGTCCGATACCTGCGATCATCGCAAGACCTGCACCGATTGCTGAACACGCTAAAATTAATGCTTCATTTGAAATTCCATTCATAGTTAAATCCTCCTAAAATTTGTTTTTGTTTTCTCTTGTTACTTTTTGTCCGGTATCTTGTCACTGACAAATACCATTGTCAACATACAGAATACGTATGTCTGAATTGCTCCCGAAAAGATATCGAAATAAATGTGTAAAAATCCCGGCCATGCAATTGCGATATTGGATAACAATCCGTAAAGCAAAGCCATAATTACTGTTCCCGATAATACATTTCCGAACAAACGCAATGATAATGAAAATGGCACCGCAATTTCTCCAATCAGATTTATTGGGAATAGAAACGGCAATGGCTTAAACAAATCGGTAAATGCACCGAATTTATTGTACCTGATATTATTAAACTGAATTAAGAAGAATGTAATAATACCAAGTGGAAATGTAACGCCATAATCCGCTGTTGGTGGTCTTAAACCAAGCAATCCTGAGATATTACTAAACAGGATAAACAGGAATAATGTTCCGATATAGTTTCTATACGGTATTCCCTTTTTGCCCATACCACCGTGTACCATACCGTCTAACATCTCAACGATGTACTCTACAGCATTTTGAAATTTGCTCGGTTTTCCATCGGTGTCTTTCAACTTTATCCTTGCGACAAGAGCAAATATAATCAGCCCGACGCATATGATAAAGATACTGACATGAGTCGTTGTCAGGTATAACTCTTGGCCGAACAGTTTGAACTTTACAAGTGAATGAATCATAAAGTCCGCTTCTTTAGCCGCTAATATCCCTAGTCCATTTCCCACGTGCTTCAACCTCCTTTACTTAGATTTTTTAAGTTTTAACAACACTTTATGTGTGTAGGGCTGCAAATAAGCCCCTATTTTCAGTCCCAAAACTCCGACAAGCAGCGTAATCGGACTCCCAACGTCAAAATAAACCGTTGCACCAAATGCGATTGCCACTACGACATACCGCAGTGCATACATCTTTCTCATATGTTTCGCCGCTCCCGCTTCTCCTAAATCCAAAGCGTCTTCAATGGAACGTTTCATATGAATTGCCATTCCAACTGCCACGACAACGCCTATCCACAATCCGAAAGACAAATAAGAAAGATTCCCTGTGGCAATAAAGCACACCGGAATCTGTACAATCGTTCCATATACAATGATACCCGCGATTAATTCCTTTAATGTTTCATTTGCTGAATTATCTGTCATCTTCTTCATCCTCTGAATCTTCATTCGCGTGTCTGACTAAATAGTAAACATTTCTCCCGCCTGCCAAAACACCAAGAATTACAAGCGGAATAAATACAGGCCATGAAAATTTCTCTTCTAAATAAGAGCCTAACCATGTACACAGCAAAATCGGAACAAGCATACTTATCCCTACCTGTGTAATTAAGGCAAATGTTCTGTGAACACTTCTTTTATATTTCATAAAGTCCCTCCAAATTCATGCCTCGTTATTGTTATAACATTTTTTATACTTAAAGTCCACAGTTAGAGATTTAGAACTTTAGTCCTTCCACTCCAACCGATGAAGATGTCCTTCTTTCTCCATATTGGCAAAACCGTTTTGTCGAAGCGCTTCGTACAGCACAATCGCCACGGAATTTCCTAAATTCAATGAACGAATATCATGCGACATCGGAATACGGATACTCTCCTCCTGGTGCTCCACCAGAATTTCTTCCGGAATGCCCGCACTTTCCTTTCCAAACATAATATAGCAGTCCGGCTCATAAGATACATCTGTGTATACATTTTTTGCCTTCGTTGTCGCCATATAAATTTTCGCATTTGGATTTTTCTCCAAAAACTCTTCAAAATTGATGTATGTTGTCACATCCAAATCGTCCCAGTAATCCATACCCGCGCGTTTTAACGCTTTCTCATTTAATCGAAATCCCAAAGGCTCAATCAAATGCAGTCTTGTGTTTGTCGCCACGCAGGTTCTGCCGATATTCCCCGTATTTGCGGGTATTTCCGGTTCAAATAAAACAATGTTAAGCATTTTCTTCCGTCCTTTCTCTCAATCGGCTGATAAATCTCTCCAGTCTGCCGATTGCCTCTTTTAAATCTTCAAGCGAGTACGCATAGGAAATTCGCAAAAATCCTTCTCCGCACTCTCCAAACGCCGTCCCCGGCACAACTGCCACCTTTTCCTCCGCCAAAAACTTCATGGCAAATTCCTCCGACGACATACCAAACTCTTTAATACTCGGGAAAATATAAAATGCCCCGTAAGGCTCAAAGCAGTCTAATTTCATTCGCTTAAACTCATTGACAAGGAAACGTCTGCGCTGATTGTAAGCGTTTCGCATCTCCTCCACTTCCCCCTCGCAGTTTCTAAGTGCTTCCACCGCCGCATACTGACTGTTCGTCGGGGCGCACATAATGGCGTACTGATGAATTTTAATCATCTGCTCGATAATCTTTTTCGGTCCGCAGGCATATCCGAGTCGCCAGCCTGTCATCGCAAATCCTTTTGAGAACCCGTTAATTAAAATCGTTCTCTCTTTCATTCCCGGAAAACTTGCAATGGAAACGTGTTCTCCCTTATAACTTAATTCCGAATAAATTTCATCGGACAGTACGAATAAATCATGCTCCACAACAAACTTTGCAATCGGATCTAAATCTTCTCTCGTCATAATCGAACCTGTCGGATTATTCGGAAACGGCAATACAAGTATTTTCGTTTTCTCCGTCACCGCATTTTCCAATTCCTCCACCGTCAGTTTAAATTCATTTTTTCTTTGCAGAGGAATAATCACAGGAACGCCGTCCGCAAGCACCGTACACGGAAGATAAGAAACATAACTCGGCTGCGGAATAAGCACCTCGTCACCCTTGTCCAACATGGCGCGCATGGCAATGTCAATTCCCTCGCTTCCGCCTACCGTCACGACAACTTCATTTCTGAAATCATACTCTACATTTATTTTTCTCGATAAATATCTGCATATTTCCTGTTTTAACTCTTTCAATCCGGCATTTGACGTATAGAACGTTCTTCCTCTTTCCAAAGAGTAAATGCCTTCCTCGCGTATTCTCCACGGCGTATCAAAATCCGGTTCGCCCACTCCAAGAGAAATGGCATCGTCCATTTCACTGACCAAATCAAAAAACTTTCGGATACCTGACGGCGCAATATTTACGATTTTCTCTGATAATGGATTTCTCATTATGGCATCACCGGTATCCTTTCCCCTTTAGATTTATTTACCAGTATCGTCGAGTGGTCTTTATATTTTTTCAAAATAAAATGTGTCGCCGTACTGATAACCGACTCTATCGGTGAAAGTTTTTCCGAAACAAACATGGAAACTTCTTTCAACGTTTTTCCCTCCAAAGTGACAAGTAAATCATACCCGCCCGAAATCAGATATACTGCGGAAACTTCCGGATAATTGTAAATTCGCTCGGCAATGCGGTCAAATCCCTGATTTCTCTGTGGTGTCACACGCACCTCGATAAGAGCGGTAATCTTTTCCACCCCCGCTTTATCCCAGTCAATCAATGTATGATAACCGCATATAATCTTCTCTTTTTCCATGTCGGCAATCTCATTGGCAACCGTAATTTCATCACTGCCCAAAAGAACCGCCAGTTCTTTTAATTCCACTCTGCTGTGTGTTTCAATATAACTCAATATTTCTTTTCTCATGCCTGCCTCCTTTACTCCGCATATATCTTCAGCAATTCGTCCTGCGCCGGTCTGTCAATATATCTTTTCTCATCCTGGTTGAAAATGACTCTATCTCTGTCTGCTGTAGTTCTTCCAATTACCTCTGCCTGAATTTCATTTCTAAGCAGTAAATCCACCAAGCCTTTTCCATTATCCGCCATTAAAAGTACGCTTCCCGCCGATGTCATTTGATACGGATTTAATTGAAAATATTCACATATCTCGATCGTTTCCTGTTTAACCGCAATCTTTTTCAAATCCACTTCCACGCCCACATCCGACGCTTCCGCCATATTCCACAAAGCTGCAAGAATACCGCCATCTGTAATCTGATGCATTGCGGAAACACCATATTCTTTTGCCAACTTCAATTCTTTATCCGCAAACAGATTTTTCTCAAGAGCATTTACCTGTGACATAAATGCAGGGACAAAACGCTTCGATAATTCTTCTCCTTTTTCCCGTACAATCCGAAGCATTCCTTCCAAACCAATCCATTTTGTCATAACAATATCCTGATTTGCTCTTCCCATGTTGCTCTGAAGCAATTCTCCTTCTTTTACCGTCCCTATTCCGACAACAGTAACAACCGCTTTCGTAATAACCGGACTGACCTGTGCCTTTACATTTAAAATCTGTATATTCTGCTTCTCCGCCACTTTCTCCGCAAATTCTACCATAGATTTCAAACGCGATTCATAGGCGTACGGCGGAAGCAAAATGCTTAAATTCACCCCAATAGGAGTCGCCCCTCTAGTGTATAAGTCATTCAATGCCTGCGCCAAACCAAACACTGCAATGTCTTTCTCGTCCCCATAAAGTGTCACGTTTGTAAAAACTATCTGCTGACCGTTCGGAACAGAAATTCCCGAACACATTTCTTCTACGGAAGGTTCTATGACCGCTTCTTCCCTCTTCGTCTTTAATTGTTTTAATATCGACCGTCTAATGACCGTCTGTGATACATTTCCTATCTTCATCTCTACTATCCTTTTATTTATTGTATCTAAGGTGTCGTCTGCGGCGTTGCCGGTGGTGCTGGATTTTGTGGTGCAGGATTTTGTGGCTGTGGTGCAGGTACAGGAACCTGTGCAGCCGCTTCTTTAGCCTTAATATCGGCAATCACCGCTTTAATTTTATTTTCATCCTGTGTCTTAATCGCATCCTGCATTTGTTTTGTATATGCTGGATTGGAGGAAGCCGTTCCAACTGAAACAGTTGTCACTGAAGGTTTATAAACACTCTTGTTAAAAATCTCTCTGCTTACTTCTTTACCACCCTCATAGACCACCTTCCAAAGTCGTGCCGTCATACCTTTGTGCGTACCCTTTTTTTCCGATATAGAGCCTATACCCGCACCTGTCTGTGCCACAAATTTCTTCTTCGGCGCTTCCGTGGAAATCACTTCACTCACATATTCTACTTTTCTGTCCTGTTTTCGTATCTCTTTACCATAAATCGTAAAGACAACATTCCCATTCGACACATATCCCTCTACAAAAATCGGAGTATCTAAATTATTTTTAAACCGAAAATCTTTGTAATCTCCGGCAATCGCTGCATCTCTTGACGGTTTCACATAATTAACCGTCATGGAATGTGGCTGTCTGCTCGTCACTTCCAACTCGGATTCAATAACTGCATTATATAAAGTCGTGGACACCTGACAGATACCTCCCGCAATACTCTGCACAAGTTCTCCATTCTCAAATGCCCCTGCTTCCACATAACCGTTGCTCTTTTCAAATGGCTGCATCGCTTTTCCCGCAGAGAACTCCTCTCCCGGCATAATAACCGAGCCATTAATCTTTTTCACGCCATTTTTAATATTCACGACTCTTGTCTGACCGCTTCCGCAATAAGTGGAAAATGTTCCTAATACATCTTTAATACTTTCTAAATCTCTCTTCTGTACATGAGGCTGCTTTACGGTAGAAACTAATTTCACTTCCCCGCTTTCCCCATTCCAATCTTTATTCAAGTATTCATTGATGGCAGTTATCGTCTTCTCCATATCCAGTTCTTTTCCCTGCTGCTCTTCAGTCAAAACGAACGCCCCGTCTTTTCTTGCAATCGTTGCGTCTACCGCCTTCGGCAGACGATCCGCCGCTTTCTCTTTTAAAACTTTCTCCGCTTTCTCTTTCTCTATCTGATAAACCGGTTGTAACGTTTTCTTATTTTTCTTTAGATTTCTTATTTCGGCATAACGGCTAAACACATTTCCTTTTTTCCCATAATCCACCGCTTCTTCAATCAATTTCTCTTCTTTTGAAATATCAAAACCCATTTCTTCCAGCGTGACTTCCAGTTTCTTCCCTTCAACTGACAGAGAAATCTTCTGCTTTCCATACACTTCCGCCTGCTTATCTACCGCAGTCTGAGCCTGTTTTTTATCCATGCCTGAAACGTCCGTCCTGCCAATAAAAATACCTTCACATATTCTATCTTCCGCCTGTTTGCTGACCTGATGATACAGCATGGCGTATATTGCCCCGTAAACAAACAAAAAACACACGAAAATCAAGCCACATATTTTGGCTGTTTTCCGGTGTTTTTTTCCCTGCTCATTCCTTCTTTTGCTATCCTTGATTCTTTTACGCATAAACCAACCCTCTCCCTCGATTTTGGTTCTCTTTACATGATATACGGTAATACGGATGTTGCCAACATTGCAACGATAATTACCAGTATGACGACAGATACTATCTTCTTAAACTTTTTATCATAGAAATTCATCTTGTTACCCCTTCTCTTCTAAAGAATACTTTCATTTTATACTCTTTAACGCCTTTTTGCAAGAAACAATAGTCACAATTCTATAAACGAAAAATCGTTGCCTGATAGTTTAACTTGCTACGGTTTTGATAATCAAACAGAATAACGGTATCTTTTTGTGTGCCATTCCCCAGTACATCATAATTAAATTTCTCTATATGCGTCATTTTCCTCAACTGACGTTTATCGTATTTTTCATATCCCCGCAAATATTTATGCTCTTTCGACTCTTCTTCATAAAATCCGCTAAGCCACTCTTTATCCACTGTATTTTCCCCTGCAAATACGGGGCGGCTCTTTATATTCTCACGAAGATACAAATCAAACACTAACAGTTCTCGATAAAAATCCACTCTTTCACTTACATATTTTTCTACAAATCCAAGTAAAATTTCATATCTTGTAATTCTTGAGTGACTTATCATATGAAATGCGTGTTTTTCGTAATATTCCCCCAACTGTTCAAAAAAGGCAAACGGTGTCGCAAATTCCCCGGTCAAATGCTCCAGCGTATAAGAAAATTGTCCGCTATTATAATATACTTCCACCATTTCCTCGATTCTTTTTAATTTTAAAACATCTTCATACGAAAGCCATTTCGTATAAAGTACCTCGTACGGCGGAAGACTTTTATAAACCAGCCCATACTCCTCCGTATGCTCTTCCATATAAGAGCCTTTCAACACTTTCAAAAAGCCTAATTGTAACTGTTCCGGCGAAAGAGCATACACATCGTTAAATGATGTACCAAAACTCTCATAATCCTCATACGGAAGCCCTGCAATCAAATCCAAATGCTGATGAATATTTCTTCCCGCATTCACTCGCTTTACTGCGTCAGACACCTTCTCAAAGCGCATTGTCCTCTTAATCTCCCCGATCGTCTTCGGGTTTGTAGACTGCACTCCGATTTCCAACTGCACCAGACCTTCCCTCATCGTTCCCAGAAGCGCCAACTCCTCCTCGTTTAACAAATCTGCCGAAATCTCAAAATGAAAATTCGTTATGCCGTTATCATTCTCCGCAATATATCTCCATATCTCTAATGCGTGATCATGTTTACAGTTAAATGTCCTGTCTACAAATTTAACCTGCGGTACTTCATTGTCGAGAAAAAACTGCAGTTCTTTCTTTACCAATTTCAAGTCACGGAAACGAAGACATTTGTCAACTGATGACAAGCAGTAACTACATGAAAACGGACATCCCCTGCTTGTTTCGTAGTAAATGATTTTATTTCTAAATTCATCCATATCTTCATACACAAACGGAACTTTACTCAAGTCCATAATTTCACGCCACTGATTTTCTTCAATCTCCCCGTCATGTTTCCGATAAGAAATCCCTTTTATACCACAAAGATATTCCTCACCTTTTCCTTCTACATAGTAAGATGCGAGTTCCAAAAATGTTTCCTCACCTTCTCCCTTAACAACTCCCGTCACTTCAGGAAGGCGTCTTAATACTTCCTCTGCATCATAGGAAACTTCCGGACCTCCAAGCCAAATAGGAAGACTTGGCAAAATCTTATGTATCTCACGGATAAGCGTTTCCACATAAGATATATTCCAAATATAGCAGGAAAAACAAAGTACGTCCGGCTTTTGCTTATAAATATCCATTAAAATCTCATCTAATTGCTGATTTATCGTATACTCCGCAAGAAAAATATGTTCTGCATACTTTTTCGCATACGCTTTCAAACTGTAAATCGCCAGATTAGAATGGATATATTTTGCATTAATTGCCGTCAGTATAATCTTCATCATTTCCTCCTACTATCAAAAAAGAGTCCTTACGGACTCTATAATTCTCTTTCTTTCGTGCATTACACTTCGAACTCATTTCATGAGCGTTACCTTTGTAGTTAACTCAGCCCAGGCACCCTTACGGCACCCAGAAGGTTCCACTTAGTGCTGCTCCGTTCCCGACCTGACACGGTTCATGGATTCCTGTCGCGTAAGACCCAAACATCAACGCCACTTTCAAAGGGCAGCCTCACAAAATAAAGCCCTCCGTGTAATATCACCCCCACTATAGCGGATTGTGGGTACAAGGTACCGCTAACACCCCGGCTGCACGAGTCTATATTATACCCTCTTTCACATATAAATGTCAATGCTTCTGCTTCGCTTTTCGCAGTTCTTTGAAAAAATTTTTCATCAAAAGACTACATTCTTCTTCCAAAACACCCGTTTCCAGTTCCACCTGATGATTAAATTCGTCCATTTGCAGAAGATTTAGTATCGAACCGGCACACCCCGCCTTCGCATTCATGCAGCCGACAACTACCCTTTTCATTCGAGATTGTACAATCGCCCCCGAACACATTTGACACGGCTCCAATGTCACATACATTATGCAGTCTTCAAGCCTCCAGTCACCAACTTTTTTGCTCGCTTTTTTTATCGCTATCATCTCCGCATGGGCAAGGGGATTTTTATCTGTCGTTCTCCTATTATATCCTCTGCCTATAATTTTATCTTCACAGACAATTACGCAGCCAATTGGCACTTCGTTCATCTCATATGCTTTCTTTGCCTGTTTAATTGCCTCTCTCATATATTTTTCATCCTGATTCATTCGTTTTTCTTAATCCTCCTACAAAAATATCCAAAATCTTCTCTCGGATTTCTCTCTTCCTCGGTAAGTTCCACCTCACCGTTTTCCATTTTTCTAAATTGTGTAAATCCAAACGCTCTTGCCGCCTGCACTTCTCTGGCATGATTTACTCCCGGAACACCGATATATAACTCATTGTCTTCTTCTATCCAAAGTAAATGATGATAATTATAAAATCCATGAAGAAGAAAATTATTGTTCGCCAGTTTCCATTCTCTTCTCGGCAACCTTACCAAATCTTTCCTCTGGATTTTCTCACAAAAATTTCCCCTGCGGTCAGACTCCTGTATCTCTATCTCTTTCAAATGCTCTGTAGAAATCGTATCCGCATTTATCGTTTCTCCGTTCCAGACAGCCATATATCGCTTCTTCTCTCTGTCCTCAAGGAAAATCCCACACACTTCATTTCCTATTTCTTCACTGGAAAATGTCAGTATGTATTGCATAAGAGGTTTATTCTTTCCTATCTCTCCCTGTAAAATCCCCTCATACATACCGTTTTTTTCATAAAACAGATATACTTTCAACTTCTCTGTCGGAGAAAAGAAAAGCCCCCTTGTCTGTATCTGTATTCTCCCCCCATCTCTTCCCTGTTCTACCTTGACAAACCCTATATTTTTGACTTTTTCACTCTGCCGATATTCATATAAATACTGTGTAAACCGTTTCAATCACAATCCCTCAATCTTGTCTTTTTATACATATATCTATTCTACGGATCTCTTTTATATGATTGCTTTTCCCATACAATGAAAATAGAATGTGCCAAGGCACATTCTAATCTAAATAAATCGGCGGTTCATAGTCTTTCCCGAGCAATTTTTTCTTTCGTTCCTGAAAACCTAAAAAAGCCCACTCTGTCATATCCGTCCACTTATGTTCCGACCTGTCATACACCTGCACATAACCGATTCGTTTCGGATGCATACGAACACTGTTATTTTCATACTCCCGCCTTGTGTAAGGGTTAATATCGCCGATAATCTGTTCTTCCTGTTTCCTCATTTCACGTACGGTTGTATTTCGATAGGCCGGTCTTTTAAATCCTTTAAATCCACCTGTACCTGTTGATGTTGATGTCGGTTCTGTCTTCTCAACCGCTTTTTTCTCCTGCTGCACGGCAGGTTGTACAGTCTGTTTTACTATCGGCTCTGCTTTTGGCTGCTCTTTTACTACTTCTTCCACATCCACCAAGTCTTCGATTGTCACTTCCCTTTCCACAATTTTTTCTTTCTTCGGTTTTGTGACAGGTTCACTTTCTTCAAGGATACTTAACTGAAACGGGCAACCTAAAATCTCAGCAATCTGACGCATATCCTGTTCCTGAAAATTATCTCTGTTTAGGCGCTGTGTCAGATTTTGTCTGGACATTTTCTTTCCGGTCTTTTTTTCTATTAATTCAGCCAAATCTTTAATTGTCATCCCCTTGCGGTTCAGAACAATTTTCACCTGCTCACCAAATGTGAGATTCATCATCGGTTTTCCCTCCTCACGATTTCTCTAGTATTTATTGTAAACATAATCGTTTATTTCGTCAATCTTCTGTTTACACTATTCTCCCAAATACTCCTCCAGTGTAATGCCACGCTCCATAATCTTTTTCGCATCCTCTTTTCCTACATAGCGGTAATGCCACGGTTCGTAAATAATTCCCGTCACCTCTGTTTTATCTACAGGATAACGCAAAATAAATCCGTATTTATGGCAATTTTTTGCAAGCCATTTTGCCTCCGGAGTATCTTTCTGTTTCTCATCTAAAGCAGTATATTTTGCCGAAACAATATCTACGGCCAAACCAAGATTATGCTCACTTTTCCCCGGATATGCGGTGGATTTGATTGTTTCTTCCAACGCCTGCCAATAACTCTTACCCGAACGCACTTCATTCCCCATATAAAGATTATACAATTCTTTCTGCTTCTCTACCGAACGGTAAGCAGAACAAATTGACAGATTCATTCCGTCTTTTTTCGCATCAGCAAGCATCTTTTTCAAAGGCTCTGCAATACGGGAGTCAACCTGATAATCTCCCGCAATCGTTGTCAATTGAGGTACGAATCCCTCCTGCATTGGATTTGTATCATTTACCAAAGTCAAATACCATGGTCTTTCCTTGGGTGATTTGATTTTCATTTCCCATAGTTGTCCCTCCAACTCTTTTTCTTTCTTCATATATTTTGCCGACAACTCTTCTCTATCTTTTCTTGCCTTATTCTCCGCAAAATGCTTTCCCGTAAAATACCCCGCAATGACACCCGTAATCAAAACCACGACTGCCCCGATTGCAAGCCATGCCCTTTTACTTAAGCGGATACTCTTCAAAGTTTCCTCTATCTTCTGCAACTTTTCCTTCATCATCTATCTCCAGTATATACCTAAATCCATTTTTTCTATTTTCTCTGCAAATATATCACTTGTAGAACATACTGCCGCCCTATACGGCAAATTAATTTCATACTCTTTAAAATAAAACTTTTCACAAATCTCTTTCGGCTGGTGTAACAATCTAGCGCCATTATCGTCACACAGAATTTCAAAGGTATCTAATCCCAATTTCATCCCATACCTTGTGGCTTTCATAAAACTTTCCTTTAACACCCAATAACGATAAAAAGCAACTATTTTCTCTTCTTCTGTCTGTTTATTTAAAATAAACTCTTCCTCGGATTTTAGAAAATAGCGTTTAATTAGTTTCGTATGCAGTTTTTTTATTTCTTCAATATCACAACCGACCTTAACAGTTTTTTCTCCTCTGTCCTCAATTGAACAAAGAACCATTGCTCCTGAATGCGACAGATTAAATGGTGCTTCCGCGGAAGCACCACATTTTTCTCTCACACTTTCATATAATAACCATGCCCCTACACTTAACGCTTTATCTTCCAAAGGCATAATTTTATCCGCCTTCTCTCTGCGAAATGCAGGGATTTTCTCATAACATTTCTGATAAATCGATTTCTCCAAAAGAGGAGTTACCTCTGCCATCCATGTTCTTATCATTTCAGCAAATACTTCCTTAACTTATTCCATACAAAAATTTGAAAATAATCGTGTGCCTTATCATAAACAAACAGTCCAATCTGTCCTGCCAACCACATGACAAAAAGAAACGGCATACTAATCTCCTTTGAAATCAATACTTGAGGCGCGAAAATAATCATCGGAACATACATCACATTAAAAGCAATATATTTCCCACACCATAATAATGCCTTTTTATTCCCAAACTTATTCCACAAAATTTCTGCGAAACATAAATATAATCCCATGCCCGCAAAAGTTACACAATATATTTTATTTGGGGCAACTAAAAGTCCTACAAGTATCGTTGCCGCAAGAAAGGAGATTCCATAACGCAATCCCCATTCCCGAATAGCTATTCCCACGCAAAAACTTGCTGCGCTTAAAAAAAACAATGTACTTGTTTCAATTACCGCACCAAGTACAATAAGCAATACAGAAAAGGCCGCCAATACACCTAAAGTTGCCAATCTCTTTGTCCTTAGCACAGATCTCCCCCCATACATTCACACATCGTATCTGCACACCATAAATCACAGCATAAATTTCCCGTACCAAAAGATGGGCGTCCATAACCATAGCCTGTATTCTGGTATCTCTGTCCACGCCACTGCATTTGATTTACCATATTGGCATACTCCGGATTATTTGGCTCCATTGCCGCAGCCTGCTGAGCGTGTTGCATTGCCACAATGTTATTACCCATTCCATAGTTTGCAGCCGCACTGTAATAATACCACTGTGCATTTCGATTACTGATACCATTTAGCACATTCAATGCTTCTCTATAATGTCTTGCATTAATATAATTTGCCGCAGCCTGCATCTGTACAGTCGCATCCCCGCCGTTTGACGAATACGAATATCCCGACTGATTTCCTGAAAATCCGCCCTGATAACCGCCATTTTCCCTTTGTTTCATAATTTGGTCATAGGCTTCCTGTACTTCTTTAAATTTTTCTTCCGCCAAATCAGACAGCGGATTATTTGCATATGAATCCGGATGGTACTTTCGGCTCATTTCTCTGTATGCTTTCTTCACTTCATCATCAGTAGCGCTTGGAGAAACTCCCAGCACCTCATATGGATTTGCTATCATTTTTCTATTCCTTCCTCATTTTCTGTATTTTGCTTTTGCTTCTCATCATATTTATTCCAGACGCCTACATAAAGAATATTTCTCAAAATATCTGCATATTCAATGCACGGTAATTTTTCAAATGCACTGCTGCATTCCGCAAGAACAAGCGTCAGCATCTGACCGCACTTTTCCTCATATTTTTCATCACGATACAAAGGCAGAAGCGGATTGTAACTTCCACACTCTCTGTCCTTCTCCAAATCATCATAAGCATCTAAAATGTAAATATATTTGCCGAGATAAAACCCCAGCCTCTTCAATGTATGTTTCCACACATCTTCTCTATACAAAAGAAGTTCTCCCATCAATTCCCCAAAATATCCGGAAACAACATCAATATTTTCTTCTTTTCTCTTTTCTGCCCTCTGCAAACGCACAAGACATCTGCGGATTTTCTCACATTTCTTCGGGTACTTTTCTCTTATTTTCAAATAAGTCTTCCGAAGTGCCCTAATCCCAACAAGTCCGATTTTGCTTTTCTCATCATTCCAGTCATCCGCAAAATGAAAATATGTCAAAACAATATTCATATCCGCTGCATATTCCGTAATTTCATTAAATAACATATCGTGTTTCTTCACCGGATGTACAACGCAACGGTTCTGTTCATGTGTAGACTTTTCCTCATAAAGAGAAGTCAGCAGAAGTACAAGAAATGTCATATCATATGTCAATGTCATCTGTCCTAAAAAACCGTATTTCTCTTTCAGAACTTTACATAGTCCGCAATAGTATGCCCTGTATGTATAATAATCTTTCATTTTCAATTCCGGTTTACAGACTGTCACATATCCGAACATTTCTTTTTCCCCTTTCCGCTAAAATAGTCTGCACTAAGTGTCATTATAGCATATCCCTTTCTGATGAGGGAGAGAGAAATTCTAAAAAATCTGTGAACAGTTTTTACAAAATATTTCCTATTCATATACATATGTATCAAAAAGAAGCACCGCCCCCACAATTCAAAGATTGCAAAAACAGTGCTTCCTAAGTGCGCGATCAGGGGTTCGAACCCTGGACACCCTGATTAAGAGTCAGGTGCTCTACCAACTGAGCTAATCGCGCCTCCCGCATTATTAAGTTATTTCTTCTTTAACGCAAGGAATATTATATAACAAGTTTACACTTTTTTCAAGAGATTTTTAAACTTTTTTACATCTTAATCTTTCCGAGTGTAAATCCTCTTCCTTTTACCTCATTTACCTGATTGATTACCATAAATGCTTTGTTATCTATTTCCAACACCATTTCATTCAATTTCGGCAGTTCACGATTTGACACAACTGTAAAAATAGCAAATCCATCTTTATGTAAATATCCTGTTTCCGTCTTGTAAAGAGTTGTTCCCCTGTCTAATTTCTGATGAATCATTGTATTAATTTTCTTATATTCATCACTGATAATCTTAACCTGCATCTGATTTTTTCCCATCAAAAGCACTTTATCCACAAGAACCGTATAAATAATAACAAGAAGAATACCATATAGACTCTTCTCCGTATCTCTGAAAAACATCTGTCCAATCAAAATAGAAAAGTCAAACACATATAAACCTACAGACACCGGAAGTCCCACTTTCTTATTGAAAATCAATGGCGGAATATCCATTCCCCCCGTAGAAGCCCCCACTTTAATGACCATTCCGATTCCGATTCCAATACACAGTCCGGAAAAAATCGTGCATAACATTAAATCATCCGTTAAATGCCGTAAAACTTCCACCTTCTGAAAAACACCTAAAATTACCGGAAAATAAAATGTACTGATAAGTGAAGTAAGAGCAAATGATTTTCCTAAAACTACAATCGCCAAAATAAACATTGTAATATTAAATACTGCGGCAAATAATTCAATCGGGATTTGAAAATAATGATTTGCAATTAATCCCAAGCCTGTCGTTCCACCGGTAATAAGTCCTGTCGGAAGAACAAAAGCCGCAATCCCCGCCGCATAAATAGTATTTCCTAAAATAACGAAAAAAAGTCTTTTTAAATCAAAAATATCTTTAAGTTCTTTTTTTGTTTCCTCTCTCATACAGTTCTCCTTTTTATCACTTTATCAAATTAAATTCATCCCAAACGCAAGAAAAACAGGTTATATAACCTGTTTTTCCCATATTTCCAACAAATACTATAACATTTTCCTATCGGATATTCAAGTATTTACAAAACCGAAAAAATTCTCTTTACCATCAGTTTTTTATCAATCAGACCGCTCATCCTTCCCAATTCTTCTCCATTCTTACATATCAGAAATGTGGGAACGATGTCTATTCCATAATTTTCCTGTAAATCCTCGTTCTCATCTTTCACTTCAACCTTTGTCACTTGCAGCACATCTCTGTATTCCAGTGCGATTTCTTCCACAATCGGCATCATCATATTACATTTTGCGCACCAGTTACCAAAAATCACAACCAGTTCCGGTTTCATGCTCCCACCTCCATTTAACATTTACAGCGGGGATTGAGTATATACACCACTTCATCAAATGAGCGTTTTATACAGGCTAATTTCCTATTTAATTTCGGTCTGTCGTATAATATGCATTTTACTTTATTTTTTGTCCTGCTGCCCATCACATATCCCCCTTTTATATTAGGATATGTAATTTAACTTGTTCTATTGCCTTACCGCAACCAGTTTATGAATAGGATTTCCCTGTGACGAAAACTTCTGCTCATACTCCGTCATCACGTTTCCCTCATTCATCTTTTCATCATGATGAAGGTCAAAAGTATATTCTTGCACTGCCCAGCCTTCCGCTTCTTCTGCCTGTTCCAGTGAAAACTCAAACAACGGATGGTTGTCTGTCTTAAACTCCAACGTTCCGACTTCACACAATACCTTCTCGTATCTGCTTAAAAATTCTTTTGATGTAAGACGTCTTCTGGCATGTCTTGCTTTCGGCCATGGGTCTGAAAAGTTAAGATAGATCTTATCCACTTCCGCAGGAGCAAACACTTCCGCAATATCATTTGCATCCATACAGATAAAACGAATATTTTTCAACCCGGCAAACTCTTCTGTTTCATACTTTTCCAACGCCCTCAAAAGAACACTGGAGTATCTCTCCACTCCTATATAATTAATATCAGGATTTTGTTTTGCCAGTGTCAAAAGAAACTGTCCTTTCCCCATACCGATTTCGATATGCAGTGGATTATCGTTGCCAAATAATTCACGCCATTTTCCTTTATATTCTCTCTCGTTTTTAATTGCCACGGGATTAGCGTCTATCGTTTCTCTTGCTCCCGGAATGTTTCTTAATCTCATTGTCTTTCCTCTTGCCTTCTATTAAAATTCAAATACAGCAACACCATACGGTGAAAGCGGATATGCAAAAGAATATGGCTTGCCGTCGCACTCACCTTTTGTTGCCTTATATACTGTCGGACGCTTTTTGCCCGATCCGCCATACTGTTTCTCATCACTGTCAATAACGAGTTTATATTGTTTTCTACGCGTTACTCCTACACGGTAATCTGCCCATTCCATAGGCGTAAAGTTACATACAAACAGTAAATTTTTCTTTCCGTTTTTAGAATGTCTTATGAAACTGTAAATACTTCTGTTTCCGTCATTTGCATTTACCCATTCAAATCCTTCCGGATTATTATCACATTCATACATCGCCTTATTTTTACGGTATAACTGTAATAAATCACGAGTGAAATTCTGAATCGCCTGATGATTATCCTCACGAAGCAGATACCAGTCTAACTCTCTCTCTTCACTCCACTCTCGAAGTTGTGCAAAGTCCTGTCCCATAAACAAAAGTTTCTTGCCCGGATGTCCCATCATGAAAGCATATCCTACTTTCAAATTGGCAAATTTATCAAATCCTAATCCCGGCATTTTATTTAGCATTGAACATTTCAAATGTACAACCTCATCATGCGATAATACTAAAATATAATTTTCACTGTACGCATATGTCATTGCAAATGTCATCAAATGATGATTCGGACGTCTAAAATATGGATCTAATTTCATATATTCTGTAAAATCATGCATCCACCCCATATTCCATTTCAGACTAAATCCCAAACCGTCTTCTTCCGGATCGCCTGTTACCTTCGGCCATGCTGTCGATTCTTCTGCAATCATAAGTGTTCCCGGATTTCTTCCAAGAACAACTGAATTTAAGTGTTTGAAAAATTCAATCGCTTCTAAATTCTCATTACCGCCATATTTATTGGCAACCCACTGTCCATCTTCCTTACCATAATCCAAATACAGCATAGATGCAACCGCATCCACTCGAAGACCGTCCACATGAAAATGTTCTATCCAGAACAATGCATTCGCAATTAAAAAGTTCTGTACCTCTGATTTGCCATAATCAAAAATCTTTGTGCCCCAATCAGGATGTTCTCCTTTTCTAGAATCTGCATATTCAAAAGTAGGTGTTCCATCAAAATCTGCCAATCCATGAGCATCTCTTGGGAAATGTGCAGGTACCCAATCCAAAATAACACCAATTTTATTCTTATGGAAATAATTTATCATATACGCAAAGTCTTCCGGCGTTCCATATCTGGATGTTGGTGCATAATATCCCGTTACCTGATACCCCCACGAAGCATCAAAAGGATATTCCGCAATTCCCATTAATTCGATATGGGTATATCCCATTTCCTTCATATACGCAACCGCCTCTCTGGCAAACTCGCGATAAGTCAAAAATCCATTATCCTTTTCATATCCCTCATGTCTTTTCCATGAACCCATATGTACTTCATAAATGGATATCGGATTTTCGTTATGATTCCATGTTTTTCTCTTTTCAAGCCAGTCCTTATCCGTCCATTTTAAATTCGTAATATCTGTAATGCGGGACGCTGTTCCCGGACGTACTTCTGCATAGTTGGCAAAGGGGTCTGCCTTATAAAGAAATTCCCCTTTATATGTTTCAATACAAAACTTATAAAGCATTCCTTCTTTTGCTTCAGGAATAAAACAAGTATAAATCCCTAATGGTTCTCCCCTTTCCATTGGGTTTTTCTCTTTGGCCCAGTCATTAAATTCCCCAACAACCGAAACTGATTTTGCATGAGGCGCCCAGACGGAAAAATATATTCCCTCTTTCTTTCCTCGTTTCACTTTATGTGCTCCCATTTTTTTATAAATTTCGTAATGAGTTCCCTGTCCAAATAAATAATGGTCCAACTCACCGATTTCGTATGAATATTTCATTTTTTTGTTTGTCATATATTCACCTTCCCGCATATTTTCCTTCTCTTCATTATACTTTAGTCCCAATTAAAAAGAAAGGGTTTTTACACCCTTTCTTCATAAAACCATTATTTAAAATCCTGTTCTGTCAAAATCACTCTGTCAGCATTATCCGTATGTTTACCAAACAGACGTTTAAAGAAATGTTTTACATTCACGCGCTGTGCTTTTTCAATTGCATGGTCAATAATTTCTTTTACTTCCGTAACTGTCACCGCATGATCTTCTTTCTGTAAAATATCAATTCTGCTATAGAGTGCTAAGATACCCATTTCGTCAATCTTATAACCATTTTCTTTTGCATAAGTCTGTCCAAATGTAACAAGTTCATCATTGATGAAAATAGGAAGTTCTAATTTAGAAGTAAATTTTCTTCTAAATCCCGGATTTTCTGAAAGAAGTTTTTCCAAAGGTTTTCTTTGTTCTTCCAATACAACAAGAAGTTCTCCTGTCTGTTCTTCCATTCTCTCATTCAACTCTTCAATCGTTGCCTGATTCATTTTTCCAGCTTTTTCAACGATTAACGCTCCGCCTTTTAATTTGCCGAGAACTGTTGACAAGTCTTTTCTATTCAATGCCTCTCCTGTTACAATAGCAACTTTTCCCTGTTTTAGCCTTCTCGCTTTCTGGATTGCTTTTACTACATTGACTGCCAAAACAGTTTTTCCTGTTCCCTGACGTCCTACAACAAGAATATTCCCCGTGCGTGACGTTCCATATCTTGTATTGCAATTTTTATCATTTTCAAGTACTTCTACAATCTGTTCGCTCATTCCCCTTACCGGAACAAAATATGAGAATAATTTCTTCTGTTCCTCTGTAAGCCCTGCTTTTAAGCCAATCTCACTTTGTGCTTCCAAATCATATTTTCCCTGTACGATAAATCCTGTGTCAAAGGATACTCCTTCCGTATCCTTTGATTCTGTCGTCATTTCACTTTGTAACTGTTCGAGTTCCTCGTCTTTCCCTGCTGTTTCTTCTGTTTCTTCCTGAAAAGAAATATCGAATTGTTTTTCGATAATATCATCATCATCTGCAAAATCTTCAACAGGTTCTCTGACTGGTTCTTCCTGAGATTCTGTTATCGCTTCTGTCATTTCTTCTTCCACAATCGGTTCTTCTGTTTCTACAGTTTCCATTTCAGTCACTTCCTCAACAATTTCTTCCTGTACTTTCTCTGCCGGCTCCGTTGTTTCCGTGTCTTCTATTGTCGGCTCTTCTGCAATTTCTTCCAGTTCTACATCTTCTTCCGCTTCTTCTGATTCTTTCATTTCATTTTCCAAATCATCCAACAACTGCTGAATATCATCCGGAATAATCGGAGTTGTATTAAACATACTCTGTGCCGCACGCTCTCTTCTCTTTTCTTCTCGCTCAGCCTCTGCCTGTTGTTTCTTTCTTTCAATTTCCTGTTCTACTGCACGTTGTGTTTCTTCCCAGTTCTGAAGAATCCCTTCAAGTTTCTCCTGCGCAGACACCGGTTCATCTTCCATCTCTCTTGCAGTTACGTTCACCGCTGCTGCTACTCCTTTTGCAACTGCCTCTTCCAAAGTAGAGCCTACTACTGTTTCTTTAATAATACTTTCCGGCTCAGTTTCTTGTACTATTTCTTCTACAGCTTCCTCTATCACTTCTTCAGCCGGCTCTTCTACAACTTCCTCTATTACTTCTTCCACCGGCTCTTCTGCTACTTCCTCTATTACTTCTTCCACCGGCTCTTCTGTTACTTCCTCTATTGCTTCTTCCACCGGCTCTTCTGCTACTTCCTCGACTACTTCTTCTACCGGCTCTTCTGCTACTTCCTCGACTACTTCTTCTACCGACTCTTCTGTAGTTTCTTCTTGAACTTCTGACGCTTCAACCGTTTCTTTTGGAAGTTCAATTTTTCGCGTTGTTTCTAAATTTTCTTTCTCTTTCTTTACCTCTTCCTTCTTCTCTACAAAACGGTCATATTTTTCTTGCTGAAGCGGAGTAAGTGGCTTATGCTTCATCTTTAGTTCCATTGCCTTCAACACATATTTGCCTTCACTGAACCATAAAATTAGGTCATCACACTCTCCAAGACATTCCGGTATCATTCCTGCTGCCTCATATAACTTAGCAAGTTCATATGCCCATTTTTCCACATATTCCATTTTCTTAAAATCAACAAGAGCCTCTATCTGTTCTTCAAACGGTGCATTTTCCGCTTTCAAAATCTTATATTTTAAAATATATTGATTCGGGTCTTTTGGTGCAATAGAAAGAAATTCTTCATAACAATCCATTGCTTCCTGTAAATCATCAATTTTAATCGCCAATGTTCCCAAGCGGTATACTATCTTTCTGCTGCCTGGAGAACGGTCATAAGCAATAAATAAAATATCCCTGCTCTTTTGGTTCTCCCCATTACACTCATATATTTCGCTTACGCTACTGAGCATGGACAAACTTTTTACTCTGTGCCAGTCGATTGTATCCGCAATTTCCATTGCTTTTTTATACTGTTTCTTTTCCATGTATTCGAGCATCTGCTCTGTCTTTACACGATATTCATGCTTATCCAACGTTTTTTCACCTCTATTAATTATTTTTAACCTTATTTTCTATAGTTAAACTTTTACTGTTATAGTTTATCACAAGGGATTGTCAATGTCAAAAAAATAGCCACTATAATGTATGAGATTATAATGGCTATCTTCATATTTAATTTTATTTTATATATATCGGAGGGATTTTTTGATTCTTGTTCCTAATCGCCCTTATTTTTATATAATCCAAAGTTGAATATTATTTTCAATATCTGTTATTTATAAATTATAAATCTGACATTTATCCGATGTTTCTTTACACATCATCTAAAACATTGAATTACTGTGGTATCTTCTCAATATATCTGCAAATACTGAATCTTCTATAATTATTCCGGTTTCTTTTACTTCTCCGAACGATTTCATCTTATCTTTCTTTACCGGTTTATCTATGGTTAAGGCTTTCAACATAGGAACTTTGATTTGCCATACCACTGATATATTGAATTAAATTTTCTATCGTGTCCACTGGAGTAAGCCTCCTTCCTTTCGTTTGAAAAAACTCTTTTGTTATTTGTTGACTTTATAATAGCACTTGGCTTCTTTTTTGTCAACACTTTTTTATTTATTTCTATTTGTTTTTTTATTACATTATTTTATTTTAAAAATATTCTGAATATTTATTCTTTCTATTATTTGACAGATTGTTACCTCTTACTTATAATAAACGTGATACTTTATCAGAGTAATTCAAGAAAATTATGAGGTATGTTATGAGCAGACAAATTGAACACACACTTACAACCAAAAATCTTGTACGCATCGGATTAATGACAGCACTTTTATGTATCATTGCCCCTTTTGCATTCCCGCTTCCTTTTAGTCCAGTCCCAATTTCTTTTGCGACTTTCATTATTTATCTTGGGACTTACACATTAGGGAAAAAATACGGAACAATCAGTTGCCTGATTTACCTATTATTAGGAAGTGTAGGACTTCCTGTTTTTTCCAACTTTTCAGGAGGAATCGGAAAACTCGCCGGAGCAACAGGTGGATATTTGATTGGTTATCTTCTACTTGCATTTATCGGGGGATGGTTTGTTGAAAATTATGAAGGACGTATACTTCCGTCCGCTTTCGGATTAATTCTTGGAACTGCACTTACATATGCTTTTGGAACAATCTGGTTGTCACAGCAAATGTCACTTTCTTTTTCACAAGGATTGGCAATTGGAGTTTTACCTTATCTTTTAGGAGATACTGTAAAAATTATTGCCACTCTGATTATAGGACCGATTTTAAAGAAAAGACTTCGATATATCAGATAAAAAATTTTTATTCTTCAAACGATAAACAGGCGTTATAATTATCTTCTAATTATAGCGCCTGTTTATCTTTCTGTTGTGTCCAATGGTTTGTTCTCCTTTCACTTTAATTAACAAACTGTTGAATTACAATAAAGGAATGATTTTATGAATAAAAAAAGAAAATTTTACTCTTCCTACTTGAAAATGTACTGCTTTGTCTTCCGGCTACTATCTAATTTCCTTTCTCGTCAGAAATTATATCTCTGCTTTCTTTACAAATTTTCTATTTCCTTTTCAGTTTGTTCTCTTTTCTTTTGTTAATTGTATACTGTCACTATTTTTTTGTTTTTGTCAATATTATTTTTAAAAATTTTTATATTTTCTGTTTTTAATATTTTTGTTTATTTTTAGTCTAGAAATATTAATATTAAGAATCAAAAATCGGTAAACACATTTTTTCCACCTGCATTTACCGATTTTTCTTATTATCCTCTATAATAGTTAATCAGACAACCTTTTAAAATAATTTCTCTCTCATTATCCGTAAGTTCCCCTAATGTCAAATTAAGTTCCTTCCATTCATTTCCTACAACATAAGCCTTGATAACACTTTGCTTTTCTTCAATGGCTTTGCGAATTTGCGGGAAGAAAATGTAATCACCATTTTTAAAACTTAATTCTGTATCTTTTTCTTCCGTCAAAAGTGGAAGCATACCCCAGTTGATAAGATTAGAACGGTATCTCTTTGTAGCATACTCATTTGCAATATTTGCCCAGCCGCCCAAAACCTTCTGGCAGGAGGCCGCTTGTTCACGGGCAGAACCATCACCCGGCTTTACTGCAAAAATTGTACTTCCAATACCAAGTGTATTTTTATCTAACTGCGGATTTTTCTCAAAAATCTTATCCATAACCGGTTTTAATTCTTCCAATTCTTCAAGAGGACATCTGCCTTCCTCAATGGCTTTCTGTGCTTTCTGTACTTCTTTTGCACGTCCCACATAAGCAGGGTCTTTTCTTGAAAGTGCAAATTCCGCAAGTCCTAACGGATTTGAGCGATAAGATGATGTTTCCCCTGATGGAATCAACTCGTCTGTTGTCGTTACAGGGTCATGGATTTCTGATACTACTTTTACAATTAAATTCTCAGGCAATGCAGACATTTCAGGCCAATCTTTAATATTCGGTCCAAATTTAATTTCTACTGACGGATCTGCCACTCCTTTACTGTCGAACACACGATTCGCATAAATAGAAGAGTCAAAATGATATTTCGGAGTCTGATATTCTCTGTCAACCACTTCCGTTGCCGGAGTTAAATATCCTTTATTCAGGGCTGTTGCCGCAATTGAACGTGCATCCATAAGTGCAACTGATGAAATCTGTCCACTCTGTAATTTTGAACCTTCACGGTTAGGGAAATTTCTTGTTGAATGTCTTATGCTAAACGCATTGTTTGCCGGAGTGTCCCCTGCCCCAAAGCATGGACCACAAAATGCCGTTTTGACAATCGCGCCTGCTGCCAACAGATCAGCTGCTGCCCCGTTTTTCACTAATTCCATATAAATCGGTGTACTTGCCGGATATACACTAAAGGTAAATTCATCCGCACCGATATTATGCCCCTTCATAATATGAGCCGCCTCACAAATATTTTCAAAACCACCGCCCGCACAGCCTGCGATAATTCCCTGTTCTACATATAATTTTCCGTTTCGGATTTTATCCTGCAAAGAATATTCCACAGCGCCATCCAAACTTATAAGCGCTTTCTGCTCCACATCATGTAAAATATCTTTTAAGTTTGCATTTACTTCATCAATCGTATACACATTGCTTGGATGGAAAGGCATAGCAATCATTGGTTTGATTTTACTTAAATCTACATAAACCATACCGTCATAGTAGGCAACATCGCCCGGATTTAATTCCTTAAATTCTTCTACACGTTTATGTGTTTCATAAAATTCTTTAATTGTATCATCTGTTTTCCAGATAGAAGACAGACAGGTTGTTTCCGTTGTCATAACATCAATACCGATTCGGAAATCTGCACTCAGTTTATCTACTCCCGGTCCAACAAATTCCATAACTTTATTATTTACATAGCCATTTCCAAATGTCGCTCCGATAATGGCTAATGCAACGTCCTGAGGTCCTACCCCCGCCTGCACTTCCCCATCTAAGTAGATTGCGATAACCTCCGGCATTTTAATGTCATAAGTTTTGTTCAACAACTGTTTAACAAGTTCAGGACCTCCTTCACCCATAGCCATTGTGCCTAATGCACCATAACGAGTGTGGCTGTCGGAACCGAGAATCATTTTTCCGCCTCCGGCAAGCATTTCTCTTGCAAACTGATGAATAACTGCCTGATGAGGAGGCACATATACTCCACCATATTTTTTCGCACAAGTCAGCCCAAACATATGGTCATCTTCATTGATTGTCCCTCCTACCGCACAAAGACTGTTGTGGCAGTTCGTCAGCACATACGGTACCGGAAACTTCTCAAGTCCTGACGCTCGTGCTGTCTGAATAATTCCTACAAATGTAATATCGTGGGAAGTCAATTTGTCAAATTTAATCTGTAACCGCTCCATATCCGAAGAAGTATTATGCTCTTTCAAAATACCGTATGCAATCGTATTTTTGCGTGCTTCTTCTTTACTTACCTGCGCCTCTTGGGAAACTTCTTTCCCGTTTAACAGATACATACCATGTGGATATAATTTTACCATTTTGTTTCCTCCTTTGTGTTACTTAGCACTGATTTCTGCAATGATTTTAAATGATTTGAAACCATAAGTGCAATTTTAAATGTTAATGCATCATCAAAAACTCTTACATCCAAGCCCGTTTTTTTCTGTATTTTTTCCAAACGGTAGACAAGAGTATTTCTATGTAAAAATAATTGTCTTGCTGTTTCAGATATATTTAAGTTATTTTCAAAAAATTTATGAACGGTTGTCAGCGTTTCCTCATCAAACTCTATTTCTTTTCCTTCAAAAATTTCCGTAAGAAACATATCGCAAAGAGAAACCGGAAGTTGATGAATGAGGCGTCCTATTCCTAACTGATTATATGCAAGTACGTTTTTTTCTTCATAAAAAATTCTTCCCACATCCAACGCCATTCCGGCTTCTTTATAGGATTTGGACACATCTTTTATCTCATCTACAATAGTCCCATAGGCAACACGGACATTTACCATCGCCTCTGTATTTAAAATATCTACTATATATTTAGCAATCTTATTAAGTTCTTTATAGCCTTCCCGTTCTTCCAGCATTTTCACTAAAATAATATGGCTTTCATCAACCGCAGTCGCAAAATCTTTTGTACTTGTTTCATAAAGTCCCTTCAGCACTTCCAAAATCAGATTATCATTTGGATTTTTCGGCTCTATCATAATAACCGCACGCCGTGCTTCTATAGGTATGTGCATTTTTTTCGCACGGTTATAAACATCCACAAGCAGAAGATTGTCCAACAAAAGATTTTGTATAAAATGGTTGCGGTTCATCTTCTCCTGATATAACTGAAGATACCCTTCCAATTGTTTTGCGCCCAGACGTCCCACCATCTTCATCTCCGGCAAATCCGAATGCAAAACAAGAACATACATCAGCCCTTCCTCCGAAGATACGCTGAAAAAACTTTCGTTATTCTCTTCCCACTCTTCCTCTTCCGGCATTTCTTTTATGAAAACAGACAATTCTTTCTCTTCCTCACCCGAATAGGCAAGACAGGTTCCATCTACATTCCATATGGAGCACTCCGTCCCCGTAATGTCCCGCATATCGCAAACCGTTTTTTTCAATATCTGTACCGGTAACACTCTGCCACACCCTTTCTTCCGTTATGAAAAAGACGGAGTCATTAAAACTCCGTCTTTTTATCCTTGTTGGAGAAATATATTTTACAATCTTTTTAATAATTCTTCTCTCTCGTTTTCAAATCCCGGTTTTCCAAGTAAGGCAAACATATTTCTCTTATAACTTTCTACTCCCGGCTGATCAAATGGATTCACCCCTGAAATGTAACCACTAACACCACAAGCAAATTCAAAGAAGTAGAACAACTGACCTAAGTAATATTCATTTTGTTCCGGAATATTTACCATAAGGTTTGGTACATTACCGTCTGTATGTGCCAAAATTGTTCCGTTCATTGCACTCTTATTGATAAAGTCTACGGTCTTTCCTGCAAGATAGTTCAATCCGTCTAAATCAACAGGTTCTTCTTTCAGCACAATCTCTTCTGTAGATTTCTCTACATTTAATACAGTTTCAAACATAATACGGCTTCCATCCTGAATAAACTGTCCCATAGAATGTAAATCTGTTGTCAAATCTACAGATGCAGGGAAAATACCTTTCTGGTCTTTTCCTTCACTTTCTCCGTATAACTGTTTCCACCATTCAGATACATAGTGAAGGCTTGGCTCATAATTTGCCAAAACTTCAACTAATTTTCCTTTACGATGTAAAATGTTACGAATTGCCGCATATTTAAGGGCGTCATTTTCCGCAAAATCACTTTCAAGCGCAAGTCTTCTTCCTTCCTGAGCGCCCTCCATTAATTTTGTAATATCTGCGCCGCTCACTGCGATTGGAAGTAAACCTACTGCCGTAAGAACTGAGAAACGTCCTCCTACATCATCCGGTACAACAAAACTTTCATATCCTTCTTCTGTTGCAAGATTTTTAAGTGCTCCTCTCGCCTTATCTGTTGTCGCATAGATTCTCTTTCCTGCTTCTTCTTTTCCGTATTTATTCTCCAATAATTCTTTGAACACACGGAATGCAATAGCAGGTTCTGTAGTTGTTCCCGATTTAGAAATCATGTTAATAGAAAAGTCACGGTCACCAATTACATCAATTAAATGTCTGATATATGTGCTGCTGATATTATTTCCCACATAGTAAATCTCCGGTGTTTTTCTCACTTCTTTAGAAACCATGTTATAAAAACTATGTCTTAAAAATTCGATAGCCGCTCTCGCACCTAAATATGATCCGCCGATACCGATTACAAGAAGTACTTCCGAATCATTCTGAATTTTCTCTGCCGCTTTCTGAATACGTGTAAACTCCTCTTTGTCATAATTTACAGGTAAATCGATCCAGCCTAAAAAATCATTTCCCGCACCCTGTCTGCTTACAAGAAGTTCCTTTGCGTCCGAAACTAATTTTCCCATGTAATCTACTTCATGTTCTTTAATAAAAGCATTTGCTTTTGAATAATCGAATGTCACTTTATTATTCATGATTCTCAATCCTCTCTCTGAAAAATACTATATACTTGTATTTTATCAAATTGACTCTTGTTTATCAAGCCAAAAACTCTTCTAAAATTTCGCGAAGAATCACTTCCTGAGGCACTTTCTTCTCTTCCTTTTCCTGTCTGATTTCTTCCTGTCGGATTTCCGGTTCTTCCTTTGAAATTTGTTCCGTTTCTGCTGCCTTTACTTCCTCTTCAATTGTTTCTTTTATTTCTTCTATCTGTTCTCCTTCATTTTCTTTTATTTCCTCAGGCTCTCTCATCATTTCTTCCATTCTCTGCATCTGCAAAGCCTGTTGTTTCTGATAACGTGGGGCACATATATTTTGCAAATAATCTACCATATAAACCTGAATTGTATCCATTTGATAACTTTCGTCAGTAGAAATATATACAAGGAATAACGCTACCATTCCAACACCTGCCAACGCCGTATATTTAAACATTTCTTCCTGCACGCCACCAATCCTGTAACTTAAAAAAGCACCTATACATCCCGCTACGCCACAAAACCACATAGACTGTTTCTCCAAATATCTCCAAGTATGTAAATGCAATCCCCACACACGATATTCAAAAATATATTTTTCCACAAACGCATGGATATTTTCCACTTTCTCACTGACCATAATTGTATGTTCAAATTTTGCTTTTACGAGTTTCATTAACTTATGCGTACTTTTCCCCATTTCACCTGACGCTTTTACAAGTTTTCCCAACGTCACTACTGTTATTATCTTTCCAAGTATCCCAATTGCGATAATCCCGCCCATCATCCAAAGTATTACATTTGCTTCCATTATTTTTTCTAACATATAAAAAGCCCTCCTTCTTTTATCTAGCGATATTATAGCGTAAACAAAAGAATTTGGGCGAAGATTCGTTCTACAGTTTTCTACATAAAACGTCATTTCTGATATTTATTTTCAAGATTTTTTTAGCCTAATTTTTTCATCAAACCACGCACAAGCCTTACAGAATGTACGATTGCCTGTCTTTCAAACTCCGGATAATCCATAACCGCACTATTGTCGGCTTTGTCCGAAATTGCTCGAATAATGACGCACGAAACTTTATTTAAGTATGCCGCATGAGCAATTGCAGCGCCTTCCATCTCCGTACACATTGCATTGAAGTTCGAAACAAGTCTTTCTTTTACTTCTGCTGAAGATACAAATTGATCTCCACTTACAATTCTTCCCGTAAATGTGTGAATATCCGGATTTTCTTCCTCATTGACTTCTTTTGCCAGTTTCACCAAATTTTCATCGGCAGGAAATGAAAATGTATCCATTCTCGGTATCTGACCGACAGGATCTCCAAAAATACTCGCATCCATATCATGCTGTACCGCATCAGTCGAAATCACCATATCCCCAATATCAATTCCTGCATCTAAAGAACCTGCTATTCCGGTATTAATTAATGTATTCACCTGAAATACATCCACCAAAATCTGTGTACACAGAGCGGCATTCACTTTCCCAATTCCGCTTTTTACGATAACGACTTTCTGTCCACATAATTCTCCCTTATAAAATACCATACCTGCTTTTTCCACAGTTGCCTCTACATTCATTTCCTCCTGCAAAAGAGATACCTCTTCCTGCATTGCTCCTATAATTCCAATCATAATGCATTCTCCTTTAAGTTAATTCCTACGCTTTTCCTTTTCCAGTATAACAGAATTTTGATTTCTTACCTAGTTTTTTTTGAACACCTTTGTTATAATAGCAAAAGCAAAGGAGGTTACAGATATGGAATACAGACCACATGGAGTATGTTCACAGAAAATTACATTTGATATTCAAGACAATACCGTTCACGCTGTTCAATTTACGGGAGGATGTTCTGGAAATTTACAGGGAATTGCAAAGTTAATTGAAGGGATGAATGTAGATGAAGCGATTTCTCGCATTGAAGGAATTAAATGCGGATTCAAATCCACATCTTGTCCTGATCAACTTGCACAGGCTTTAAAAGAAGCGACAGGACGCTAAGATTAGAAACTATTGACAATAAAATTTGTCGATAGTTTTTATTTTTATTAGACAGAGTTGTTTTGCCTTCAACTCCATAGAAATGATATAGTCTGATTTTTGAAATATTAATATCTATAATTAATATTATAAAGATTTATCTCATCCAGAGGGACTGCTGTAGCCATTGCAGGATTCCGGTAGTTTAGTGTAAAGACATGAGATAGGAAAAACTACTTGAATCTTCGTTAACAGTTTCTCTTCCGTAACTGCTGCAATGGCTGCAGCAATCCCTCTGAATCGAAAACTAATCAACGTAGATTGCGTTAGTATTTGAATCTCCTACATCCGTATTCGCAGAATGAACACTTCTCACACGATAATAATATCCTTTTGGAACAGTTAGAGTTTTAGAAGTTGTAATAAAGTATGAATTTGTGTCACTCGCATTCCACGAAGTATAACTTACCCAATCTCCCTTTACCCGACGTTCCACCATAACGCTTACTTTGATGTTAGAAACAACTTTTTGAGCAATTGTTGTCCCTGATACTTTAATTTTTCCACTTCCGATTTGACCTATACTGGAACTACCTGACTGTAAATACTGTCCTCTTGGTTGTATAAGCCCCTCACTTAGTTTACTTTCTTCTGTGGCAGATATATTCTGCACATTTGCGGCTGCCTTCACTTCTCCTGCTCCGCCCGAAACAGTTAAAGAAAGTAGTACGGCAGCAACTGTAATTGCTATTTTCTTTCGCATCTTTTCTCCTCCTTATTTTGTCCTACATTATATATACAATCCAAGAAGGAAAATCTGACGCCATTTTTTAAAAAAAGTGTAAATTTTTAATAATTTTTTCAAATTCTGCTTGATTTATAATCCCCGTAAGAAAATATTCACTGTTTTTATATGTAAATTGTGCTATATACTCTTTCTCGCCGGTTTCCACAATATTATATTCCTTAACATTAATTTTTGTTTCCGGCAACTCTATAACATACTCTTGAACCAATTCATCTGAAATTTCTATTCCGGTTGAACTCTTCACATAACGAGATACAATACGAAAATTTAGCACTTTATCTCCTATTGAATAAAATAAAGTTGCTTCTTGTAAATCTTTATCCACTACTACATTTAAAAATTTTGTGTTTTTAGGTTTATATGTCATTCGAATAGGTTCTTCTCCCAAAATCACTTTTATTTCTTCCCATGCCTGCTCCTCTGTAATTTCTCCCACCATTTCAGAATCTCCTGATTCCACATATGTTTTATCTTCTCCACCGAAGTTTTTCTCAAAAACATCCACAAAAAGTTTCTTACCGCCTACACTCGTCACACCAACTCCAATAACTACTGCAACTGCTGCCGCAAGCCCTGCCATACGTCGTAGTGCTTTTCTATTCCGTTTTGCACATTCTCTCTTATTCTGTACTTGTCTTCCGATACGCAATGCCTCCTTATCCCTTTCAGGCAGAGCATTCCGCAATTTTTCCTCTTCGTACTCTTTAATTTTATTCATTAATGAAATATGTACCTCCTCAGGCATTTCTATTTTCTGCAATTCAGGTTGATTTTCTATAATTGCTCTTATCTCATCCGCTTCTTTCTGTAATTCTTCATCGGAATATTGTGCAATTACGTCTTCTTTCTTATTCATGTGTCACCTCATCTTCTATTGTCTATTTTTCATTTCCCTTGACCTTTTTTTGAAATCTGTTTAATATAAATCTTATATACTGTATTTCGGAGGGAAATTTATGAAACGAATTATACTTACCGGGGGAGGAACCGCAGGACACGTTACCCCCAATATTGCTTTATTGCCACGTTTAAAAGAGTTAGATTATGATATTCATTATATCGGCTCTTACAACGGTATTGAAAAAGAATTAATCGAACAATTAGGTATTGACTATCACGGTATTTCGTCCGGAAAATTACGCCGTTATTTTAGTTTAAAAAACTTTTCAGATCCTTTCCGTATTTTAAAAGGATTAAATGAAGCAAATAAATTAATGAAATCTTTGAAACCGGATGTTGTCTTTTCTAAAGGCGGTTTTGTATCTGTTCCTGTTGTTATGGCTGCGAAACGTCATCATATTCCAACCATTATTCATGAATCGGATATGACTCCGGGGCTGGCAAATAAACTTTCCATCCCTTCCGCCACAAAAGTATGCTGTAACTTTCCGGAAACATTAGAATATCTTCCAAAGGAAAAAGCAATTCTTACCGGTTCTCCTATCCGACAGGAACTCCTATCCGGAGATAGAAAAGCCGCCTTAGAATTTTGCGGTCTGACAGAAGATAAACCTGTCATTTTGATTATCGGTGGAAGTTTAGGTTCAGCAATTGTTAATGACGCAATCCGCACTATTTTACCTGAACTTTTACAAAACTTCCAAGTTATTCACCTATGCGGTAAAAACAAAGTGGATTCATCCTTCAATCATTTAAAAGGTTATGTGCAGTTTGAATATGTTCAAAATGAATTAAAAGATATTTTCGCCTTAACAGATATTGTTATCTCCCGTGCCGGTGCAAACGCTATCTGTGAACTGCTCGCTCTTCGCAAACCAAATTTACTAATTCCACTTTCCGCTAACGCAAGCCGCGGCGACCAGATTTTAAATGCACGTTCTTTTGAACGACAGGGATTTAGCATTGTAATCGAAGAAGAAGATTTAAGTAACGAAAAACTTCTTGCTTCAATCCATAGTCTATATGATAACCGTGACGCTTATGCAAATGCAATGAGTCAGTCCTTACAGCAAAACTCAATTGATACTATTATCAAATTAATTGAAGATGCTGCTCAATAGATAAAAAATAGAATGTGCATCGCACATTCTATTTTTTATTTAACTCAATGTACTTCTGCCTTATTCAAAGATTTTTCCATACCGTTCTCCATAATTGCGTTTTATCCAACGCCTTGCTCTATAAATAGTGGCATAGATAACATCTTTACTCACATGAAGTTCCTCAGCAATTTCTGTGGACGTTTTACCTGAGCAATAAATACCGCTAATCACTTCGTACCATCTTTCATTTTCTTTGTGTAACTCGTGAAAAATCTCCTTACTTAAAAGTCCAAAGTCTTGTCTGCGTTCTTTCTCAAGCACACTATATTCTACACTTTCAATCAGCAAATCTTCTCTTTCCTGTAAACACTCTATACTTCTTGTTTCAGCATTAATTTTATTTATCCAATTTAATGATTTATTCTTTGCAACGGTAAGTAACCAGTTCTCCACTTTTGCCTCATCTATTTCTCCGATTTTTACATACAATTCCATAAAAATCTCTTGCGTAATTTCTTCTGCAATTTCCATCCTTTTCGTATAATATAACACTGTCTGAAATACTTTATTTCTGTTCCTGCCATATATACTGTCGAATTTTATATTACCGGTAAATTCCATTTTCACACTTTCTATCTCATTCATTATTACCATCTTTCTCTGCTTGTACTACCATTTATCGAAGTTTTGATAAAATTTCCTCTTTTACCTCTTCACTCAGTGTACCCGGAGTCCACTGAAGTCCTACATTATCTCCCTCATATCTTGGAATCAAATGTAAATGAAAATGATTTACTGTCTGCCCTGCTGACTCTCCATTATTCTGCACAAGGTTATAACCATCACAATTTAACACTTCTTTCATTTTTGTAACTACCTGCTTTGCAACAGGCAATACTTTTGACGCCACCTCATCGTCCAACTCAAAAAGATTTGCATAATGCTCTTTTGGCAAAATTAATGCGTGTCCTTTTGAAGCCGGTGACAAATCTAATATCACACGAAAATCTTCATCTTCATATATTGTTGCTGATGGAATTTCTCCATTTGCTATCTTACAAAAAATACAATTATTATCTCTCATTATATTCCCTCTTTTCTTTTGTTCTATGATTTATTTGTCGAAATTTGTTCTATTCTTTTTATTGAATCCAGCCTGCCCCAATGTTACACTTTTTGCAGGAGGATGTAGATATGTTCACATTAGACGATGAAAAACAATTACACCGATTGATGAATGAAAACTCCGACAATTATATACTAATTCAAAAATTATTGGATTTTCAACAACTTACCATAAGCAAAATCAGCCATGAAATAAGAAATCCACTCACTCTCATTTCAAGCGCTTTACAATTAATTCAAAAACAACATCCTGAAGTCATCCACTTTTCCTATTGGAAACAGATGCTTGGAGATATTTCTTTTATGAAAACATTGTTGGAAGAACTTTCTTCCTACAATAATGGTTCTCGTTTACATAAAACTACGATTCATTCTACTGATTTTTTCAAAAGACTTATTCTGTCTTTTGCAACAACACTATCGGATGGCTCTATTGAACTAACCTCACAAATTGAGCAAAATCTTCCGGATATGTCCGGTGATCCGATAAAACTACAAGAAGCGTTGCTTAATCTTTTATCAAATGCTAAAGATGCCGTAAATTCTAACGGAAAAATATTCTTCTCCGCACAATATAAAGATAATTCTATTATTCTTAATATAAAAGATAACGGCTGCGGAATCCCGCAAAATCATCTCTCAGAGATTTTTACGCCCTTTACCACCTACAAAGAAAATGGTACAGGACTTGGACTTGCAATTGTCAAAGCAGTTACGGAAGCACATCATGGAACAATTCATGTACAATCAGTTCCATTCCACAGCACTGCTTTTACCCTGACGCTTCCGATACAAGATAAATGCAAGTAAAATTCCTGACACCAACCCACCGATATGCGCCATGTTGTCTACGCCTGTACTTGTAAATCCATGATACAGACTACAAACAACCATAAATACCATACCCCTTCCGTTCAAGGTTCTTAAATGTCCGTGATTTTTGGCTACGATAATGAGCAACGCCCCAATCACACCAAAAATTGCTCCTGACGCACCTGCGGATACGACAAATTCCCCCGTCTTTAAATCCATCGCTGCCGACAAAAGATTTCCTGCCAATCCACTCACAAAATATAATAAAAAGTACTTAAAACCACCGATTTCTTCTTCCAATATACTTCCAAGAAAGAATAGCATGACCATATTATTCATCAAATGCGAAAAACCAAAATGTAAAAACATACTGGTTATCAATCGGTAGTATTCGTGATTGCCCAACACAAGTGGAACAAACATTGCCCCATGTTCTAACATATAGCCGGCATCCTCTGTCATTCCGAAAAAAGATAGCCATACAAACACAAGAGCATTTATTCCGATAATTCCCATTGTTATGATTGGTTTTTTCTTTATCGGCATCCTCTTCCTCCCTTTATGTTAATCAGAGATTTTTTCCATCAATTATTCATATAACGTACTGTTTTTGAAATTTAACTTTAAATATATTATAACTGTTATCTCTTATTTCCACAACTAAATTTTTACCCACCTTTCCAGTATTTTACAGTTTCTCTCTTTTCCTTATTCCTTATTCCTTTTCCCACTCTCCCCATTTCCCTGCTTTTTTTCTTCCGACTTTTTCCTTCCACAGCCTCCATTTCTCCTCTAAAACATTTCCTTTCTTTTCCTCTTCTTCGTCAAAATCAATCCAATCATCCTCGTACTCCTCTTCCTTGATTTTTTCTGTTCTAATTTCATTTTCACTCACTGTTATTGCCTTTCCGACAATCTTCTCCAAACTATAATTTTCTTCCATAGTTGCTTTGTGTAATTCATAAGCAAGTAGAATTGCCGACTGCTCTTTATGATTAATTTTACTGACAAAATACTCCGTAAGGCAATGAAAGCTATAACAGAATTGCTCCTCTTCTATCGGCAGATAACAGAAAAAATATTTTCCGTCTTCATAGAAAATATATTCCGGTTGAAGCAAAATACAATTTGCACTTAAAAGGTAATTCTCTATCTGACTGAGCAGATTTAGAAACTGCTGTAAAAAATTTGTCAGTTCTTCCTTTTCAATTGCCATTTTTTCGTAAACCGATTTCATGGAAACTTTCCCACTAATTTCATAGCTGTACTGACTTTTACCATTTATCCCCTGTCCACTGACTTGTAGAAGTCCTTCAATTTTATTTTCCTTCATCATCTTCATCTGATAATCTTCCTCATAAAACTCCGGTCTTTCCAAAATAAAATACATATGATTCCAATCCTGTTTATATTTAGTTTCCATAAATTTTCCTTTTCTTTCTTATATACTTCTCCGGCATTATTACCGTTCGCTCTTGCCTGACATTCAAAAGCATTTTTCCCTTTCTCGCAAATGCAACTACCGAAAATTTATCCTTTTCACATTTTACAGTCACTTTGGGCATAGAAAAGAAAATCATCTTTCCCCGTACTCTTTCCCGAAAAAATGTTTCCATTTTCTTTTCTATATTTTCTTCACTCCATTTCACCTTTTCGCTTCCTACAACTGCTGTTTCGTACCCTGCTCCGAGAAGAATATTTTTATCATGAAAATAGAACAACATATACACTCCTATCAAAAAACTCAGAAAAATTACAGGCATAATGTATGCTGTCTCAACCATAAGACTTGCTTTCATTGTTTTCATATATACATCACTCCCATATAAGATATTGTCAGAAACGGAATAAATGGAATTGTTTTCTCTTTGTATCTGCTTTTCCCCACAAAGAAAATTAACGAAAATATCCCTGCCAACCCAAAAGCAACCGTGATTATCCAAAGTATATTTATAAATCCTACATAACCGCCCAACAGACAGATGAGAAGACTATCCCCATATCCCAATGCTTCCTTTGTCACTTTGCTTACAATAAGACAGATAGCACCAATTCCGACACCTCCAAACACACTAAACAGATTTACATCATTCCAAAATAGGTGAAACAAAATTATTCCTCCTGCTCCCACACCAAGCAGCCATATCGGTATCCTTTTTGTGTGCAAATCCCACACGGAACAAATCAAAAGGAAGATTAATCCCCACATCTTGAACATTCTCCTTTCCCTAATGCTTCTGAAAGCGGTATGGCATAAACCTTTCTCTTCAGTCCACTGCAACCTATAGATTTGTGATACCTATTTCCCTGACCGGTTATATACACATTTATACCCGCTTTTCTGCCACATTTCTCACAAGCCTTATATTTCTCACCGTCTTCATTACGCAACTTTGCAATATCTTTTTTCCCCACCATGCGAATAGATAAATCCAAATAAGTACATTGGCTATTTCTGTGATAAACCATACCTGTTTCCGTGACATATACAATATCTTCCTTATCCTGAAAACCAAATTCTTTCTCATATCCCGTCCAGCCTTTCAGACACAACTCCTCTCTACATGATAACGCCAGTTTTCCGAAAGTATATATGGGTAATTTTATTCTATACTCTGCACACATTTTGATAATTTTACTTTTCCCCGAAATGCTTGTCTTACTCAAGTCCAATCCTCTGCTCCCCCCTGAAACAGCACTTTTATCCAACCGTTCTCTCCCGATATGATTTACTACTTTTTCTTCAAGTTCTCCTGCAAAGACAAATGGTTTCCCATATGCTTCGACCGCCGCCTCTCTTCCCACTTCATCAAGCGCAGACCTTATCGTCAGTTGAATAGACATCACTTCCAAAAGGTAACATAAACAACAAACAGCCAAAAAGAACAGTGGAAGTATTAGAGCGGTTTCCACCGTAATACTCCCTTTAAAAGAGGTGAATAAGGATGCCCTCTCTATGTGTTTTGGGAAATATGATGTTATGGTTTGTGTCTTAGTAGAGTCTTCCTCCTTCCTTACGTTATTCATTTTTTCTTTTTTTGATATGTTTTGGGAATTTATAAATAGAAAGGACATCCTTATTCACCTCTTTTCTTTTATTGGTATCCGTATAGAGTAGAAAAACGATATGTAATCTTCTCTCTAATTGCACAGACACTTTTTATTTCTAATTTACTTACACATGAATCCACTCTGAAAAAGTTTCCCCTTTTCTGTCGTATATTCATCTCAACAATATCTAAACTTCTCATCGTGCATTCTTCTTCCTTTTGTAAAAAAAGCAACATACGCAAATATTCACGATAGGAAAGTCCGTTTTCACTTTTTTGTACATCTACATCCTCCTTTCCCAGTTTCAATAATGATGATAACTGTAATTTCCAGTTCTTCCGGTTTTTCAATAATTCAATTTTTCCTCCTGTCATCAAAGAACGAACGTCCATTATACTTTCACCGAATGCCCACGCCAGTAAAATCGCCTGTTTAATCACACCTATTAATGCAGGCAGGGCAATCACCCCCGCCAAAGTTGTAGCCATCGTTTCTGCCTCCGCTTTTTTTACACTGTCACTTAAAAGAAATCCATAGTTCACCGGAAAACGCATACCGACAAGTTTCGTAACAACTATATCCAAATTTTCTCGGTCACTTTCTTTTCCACCAATCACATATTCTAATTCATAAGATAATTTTTTCTTCTCATCAGGATTGTCTGCCGCTGAAAATTTTTCTAATAAATATGATGCAAAATATAATTTAGACATCGTCACATTTTTTTCTTTCGGCGTTTTAAATGTCCCCCTGCCTTTTCGCAGTTTTCGATTAGACGGTAATTCTTGCAATGTAACTACCTTTTGTGAAACATTCATCTCTTTTGGAACTGTCATCCAAAGCATCCCTTTTGCTTTTATCTCTGAAAAAATTCCAAATGGATTATCTTCTTCGGGGAGTTGCTGCTCTGCCTCCGTCAAAGATTGTTCTAAACTTCCCGTCACCTCCTTCCCCTCTTCTTCATATATTTCCTGCTTTTTCTCTTGTTCTTCCCATTCTGTTGTTGTTCCTGCAAGTTCTTCCATATTTCCGATACCGCTTTTCTGTTTCCTATATGCAATCACCTGTTCACGAAACGCTCTGCCAAAGTCATCACTTAACAACTGTATTTTTTCTATTTCATGTATTCCTTTTCCCACACCGTAAAATTTCATCCTGTCCAGCAATTCTTTCTCTGAAAAAACGCCTTTTTCATATGTCCCCTCCAACGCAAATACATCATACTCTTCCAATAAATTTTTTTGATACTCCGCAAAAGAAGATTCCATTGCTCTTTCCACATCTGACCGCCTTTTATTTTTTGTTATCTGCACAGATGCACTCTCAATAATTGTCGCTGTTAAAGATAAAAACAAAAGAAATACAATGCTCAAAAAAGCGGTAACTTCACCTTTTTTCATCTTCTTATCCTCTAAATACCGGAACTTTCGCTTGTAATTTTCTCAAAAATAGACTGAACAATTTCTGTCAATTGCGATTTAAAAATAATAACAAGCCCTATCAGTACAACCAAAATTAGTATGACTTCTACCACACCGATTCCTTTATCATTTTTCAACGTACTCCAAAATAATCTGATTCTATTCATATTTTCTCCTCCTAAATGGATATGGATAAAAACGCCGGCACAATTACAATAATCAGCACAACAACTAACATCATACTCATTGGCAACAATAGTTTTGTCCCCGCCGTTTCCCCATATTGTTTTGCTCTTTGTCTTCTTGTTTCTAATGCTTCCTTTGTTTCTTTTTCCAGCAATTCAGTCAGACCCTTTGACCCCTTTCTCACGTTTTGGGAAAGAATTGTCCCTAATTTCATATAAGAAGAAATGCCACATCTCTTGCCAAAACGCTCATAACTCTCCGCTTCCGTCATTCCTCCCTGCATTTCCCGCATGGTAGAAGACATCTCTTCATATGCAAAACGAATCTCCCTCTCTTTTCGTTTCTCATATTGAAACATCATTTTTTTCCACGCATTTTTTACTGTCATTCCCGAACCGATAAGCAATGCCAACTGACTGATAATTTCAGGATAATCAATATTCATCTGTTCTGTTCTTTCTCTCTCTTTTTTCTTCTTTTCCTCCTTTTCTCTAGTATAAATCGCAACCGTACAGACTCCTCCAAGTACCAATATATAGAGAAACTTATAGTCCATTTCTTTCTGCCATATAATTTTTTCCCCGCTCACTTCTGCTGGAAGAGGCATTTTAGAATTATTTTTACTTTGCTTGTCCAAAAAATGTACCTTATCCTGAATTTGTGCCAGCATTCTTTCCTTCTTACTTAGTGTTTTCGGATAGACCATCACATTCATCACATACATACACTCTTCTTCTCCGTAGGAAAGGCATCCTTTTATTTCCACCATATCGCCTTCCGATGAAATATTTTTCTCCTGAATTTCTCCCTGCTCATTGATAATCTCATTTTTATCCGTTTCCCAAGCAATTTTTATCGGGAAATCCGGCATCTCCGTAATCAAATTTAAATTTTTCTCTACATGATCGGCACTCTCGTTTTCTGCCAAAACAATTTTCTCTAATTTATCCATTGTCTGCTTAAATACTTTTCTAACTTCCTCAACTGTATACTCTTCCTCTCCCACTTCAATTTCTAACGGCTCTTTCTTAAGAATATCTCCTACAGTCACTTTATATCTTTCCTGCTTTTCACTTTTTCCGTATCCATTCCTCTCCACCGTATTCACACGCAAACTTCCTATTTCTAAAATCAGACTCCCAAATGTACATATAAGAGTTATTACGCCAGCGAAAAGCATTTTTCCCTTCGTTTTCCTGTCCACGTTACACCTCTATTTCCAATATTTTTCTTCCCCACTGATAAGCTACAAAATAAATTGCCAGACAAACCGTCATCACTATTTTCCCAACTATACTTCCGTAAAGCACTGATAAAAATTCAGGAAAACTCATTTTCAGATAGATAATAATTCCCATCGGTATTGCAGACATAATCTTAAATTCCATTTGTTTTGCCACGATTATCGTATAAATTTCCTGTTGCACTTCCAATTTCATACAAATGGTTTGTATCGTCTGTTTCAGAACTGCTATCATATCTCCTCCACTTCGCTTAATAGTAGAAAGTATCGTAACAAAGTGTGTCACCTCACTTATTTCTACCCTATCCGCAAACGCTTTCCATGCCTGTTCCACCGGAATATTCATTTCCAACTGCCTGACAAGATAAGAAAATTCTTTTGTGATAAGCGCCTCCTTCCCATATATCGTAGCCAATTCCTTTTGTACTTCTCTCACTGCATTTTCAATAGAATACCCTACATTTAATACCGTTCGCAGCGACTGTAATGCCTCTTTAAACTGTCTTTGAAATTTTTCTTTCTTTTTCTCCGCATAATCTTCCTTCCATGTTCGGTAATGAAAAAACAAAAGAGGCATTAAAAATACATAACCAATCCACGAGTGATAGAATAAATATGCCAGAACACCTGCCTCGCCAAGACCTTGTATTATTGCCAGTACTTTATCCCTTTTGCGTATATCCCGCTGCCAGTAGTTTTCCTCTTTTCTCCATTTCATTGATTTTTACCCACTTTCCTTCTACTCTTCCTCCTTTTTCTCCTGTTTCCTGAAATTGATAAAGCATATTTAACCGAACCCCTTCACTATCACATCCTGCAACCTCTTCTATGGAAATTAATTTTCTACTTTTATCCCGAAATCGTCCGAGATGAATTAATATATCTACCCCCGATGCAATCTGCCTTTGAATTGCCGGCAGCGGTAAGTCCATTCCCATAAGTACCATCGTTTCCAACCTTGTTATCATGTCCTTTGAACTGTTAGCATGCCCTGTGCTGAGTGAACCGTCATGTCCCGTATTCATCGCCTGAAGCATATCAATCACTTCCTCTCCCCTTACTTCCCCGACAATAATTCTATCCGGACGCATTCTAAGCGCCGTTTTAATTAAGTCGCGAATACTAATTTCCCCTGCTCCTTCAACATTTGCCATTCTCGCCTCCAAACTAACAAGATTGGGAAGTTCTTTTATCTGCAATTCCGCATTGTCTTCAATTGTAATTACTCTTTCATCTTTTGGTATATGCTGCGATAACGCATTTAGAAATGTGGTTTTGCCTGTTCCGGTTCCACCACTAATAAAAATGTTATATTTTGATTGAATTAAGATTTGCAAAAATGAAATGATTTCCTGATTTAACGCTCCCCATTGCCGTAATTTCTCCAGTGTAATACTTTCTTTTGGAAATTTTCGGATAGTGACAATCGGTCCGTTTAATGCAATCGGATATAAAACCACATTCACTCGTGAGCCATCCGAAAGTCTTGTATCTACAATAGGTACCGCCTCATTTACAATCCGATTTGTTTCGGCAACAATCTGCTGAATGACATCTTCCAGTTTCTTCTTGGAAATAAATCGCTTATCACTTAGAATAATTTTACCGTTTCTTTCAATAAAAATATTTTGATTTCCGTTAATCATAATCTCCGTAATGGTTTCATCTTCAATTAAATTTTGTAAAATATCCAATTTACGAAAGGCATTAAATAGTTCTTGTCCCACTTCCACCTTATCCTGTAAAGAAATATATTGCTTTTCTCCATATTCTTCTAAAACCTGATAGATAACCTCTGTAAGTTCTTCATCATCGATTCCCTCCGATAAATCAATCCTTTCCAATATCTTCCCATGAAACTGTTCTGCCTGCATCACGCTGTTTTTCCTCCTTCTTTAGTAAATCTTTCACATAGCCCTCCATATCTTCCGCAATTTCCAACTGTATAATCTTGTCCAATATTTCTCCATATCCTAGAACATCCGCATTTTTCTCAAACTGTGTTACCTTTGCCACAGATTCCCTCTGCCTATTAATCGGCATATAAATTCTTCGGCACATTTCCAACAATTTCCATAAACCCTGCACACATTCTCCAAAATCAATAATGATTTTCCGGTATAGCCGCAAATGTAAAAGTTGATCGAATAACTCCTGCCACTCTTCGTAAGTGACCGCCTTCAAATCTTCGCTGATTTTCATCGGCGCAATGTATTCTAACTGTCCTATTTTTTCCGTCATAACGCTAACTTTTGTACTAATTCTACTGTTTTCCTGTCGCGTATAATAGAGTAAATCTGCAATTGTCCGAGAAGATTTCATCATCATTCTATCTTCCCAGCCGGAATATTCTTCCAAGTTCAAATATAAAGTTCTCTCCTCTTTCGCAAGTTCTTTTCCAAGTGCGATTGCAAAAGTCGTTTTCCCCACACGATGAACAGGTGAATATACTCCGATAATTGAGCATTCTTTATATCTGCTCTGTCTTAAAATATCTCTGTCCTCCTCTCCTGCGTAAATATTAAGCAAATCTGAAAGTATATTGTCTGCCGACTGATATTTATAAATCCTCTGCTTTTCTTCCACATTTTCCCTTTCCCGTGTAAGATAAATTACCCTTTTTGCTATATTCTCCTGTACTTTTCCACTAAATTTTTCTTCTAAAAGTAATATTTCGATTGGAAGTTCATTTGCTATTTCCTCAATCTGCTCTGCCAAAGAACAGACATATACCGGAAAATCTATTTTCTTTCCTAAAATAAATGATAGTTTCTCCGCATAAACGATTTCACTATCGCAAACGACAAAACATCTGCTCTTCACAATCTCCTCCTTATCGTATATGAAATTTTCTTATTGGATTTCTTGTCCGAATGGACTGATTATCTTAGAATCTATGTGACTTGTGAGTTGTATTATAAATCTGTTTTCCTCTCTTGTCCATAGTTAAAAATGATTTTCCAAAACTTTGTAAAAACTCTACAAATTTTGATACACTAATATGCCATAAAGCAAAGCCACTCCCGGCACGCCTAAAAATCCGGATGCCAAAACGGACACAGGGTTAATCCCCACCGCAATTTCTATCTGTTTATAAGAAAGATATTCGTTCACGAAAAAAATAAGTCCGATTCCTATTACTGCCCGAACAATAAAATTAATTAAAATACCTGAACGTTCCTTTTCCATCTGTCACTCCCCCTACTTCATATCTATACAGATTGACACCGTTTCATTCCTCTTTTCATTAAAAAACTGATATTCCCTTATCCGTGTATGAAACCTGTCTTCCTTGACTATACTAGAAGTAGGAACAATAAGTTATCACTAGAAAGCGGGAGGTTATATGAAACTATTTCAAAAAAAACGAAGAGAAAAAGTTGTTTATCGGGAACATACAA
>NZ_BAAHSI010000024.1:0-47103 GCF_054601575.1 Faecalimonas canis
GGGTGGATATTTATTGTTTCATAAACATAAATGGATTATGCAAAATACATAAAAAAACATATAACTTCTTTACAAAATAGTCATAATGCACTAAACTAATATTATCAGACAAAAAAACGGAGGTACTTGCATTATGAAGGGAAATGTAATTGTAGGACAATCGGGAGGACCGACAGCAGCAATCAACTCTAGTTTGGCAGGAGTATATCGTACAGCCAAAGATAGAGGAGCAAAAAAAGTATACGGAATGAGATACGGTATTCAAGGATTATTGGAAGAAAAATATATTGACCTTTCAGAGCATATTACAAATGAATTGGATGCCGAAATTTTAAAAAGAACGCCGGCAGCATATTTAGGTTCATGCAGATATAAACTTCCTGAAATTCATGAAGATATGACCTTGTATGAGAAAATTTTTGATATTTTAAATCGTTTAGAGATTGAAGCATTTATTTATATCGGTGGTAATGATTCCATGGATACGATTAAAAAATTATCTGACTATGCTATTATTACAGGACAGCCGACAAGATTTATCGGTTGCCCGAAGACGATAGATAATGATTTGGCTTTGACAGATCATACGCCGGGATTTGGAAGTGCGGCAAAATATATCGGAACATCTGTTAAAGAAATTATTTGTGATAGTTTTTGTTTGGAATATAATAAAGGCTTGGTAACAATTGTAGAAATTATGGGACGAAATGCAGGATGGCTAACAGGTGCAGCCGCATTAGCAAAAGGGGAAGATTGTGCCGGACCGGATTTGATTTATTTACCGGAACTTACATTTGATGTAGAAAAATTTATGGATAAAATTAAAGAATTACTTAAAAAGAAATCTTCGGTTGTTGTTGCTGTTTCAGAAGGAATTAAATTAGAAGACGGAAGATATGTATGTGAACTGGGAGCAAATGTTGATTTTGTTGATGCATTTGGTCATAAACAGTTAACAGGAACGGCAAGTTATTTGGCAGGTAGAGTAGCGGGAGAAATTGGATGTAAGACAAGGGCAATCGAATTAAGTACACTTCAAAGAGCAGCATCACATTGTGCATCTAGAGTAGATATTTTGGAAGCATATCAGGTAGGCGGTGCAGCGATCAAAGCCGCAGATGAAGGTGATTCAGGAAAAATGGTTGTATTGGAAAGACATTCTGACGATCCTTATCAATGTGGAACGGCTGTGAAAGATGTGCATAAGATTGCGAATGATGAGAAGATAGTTCCAAGAACTTGGGTAAATAAAGAAGGGACATATGTTACGGATGAGTTTGTAACGTATGTAAGACCTCTCATTCAAGGAGATGTATCACCGGTTATGGTAGACGGAATACCAAGGCATCTGAACAGACCAAGATAGAGTAATTTAAGAGAAGGAAGTATGGTTAAGGCTGTACTTCCTTATTTGTTGTTCAATTTTTGTGCAAAAAGCCATCTTGTTTTTGGCGGGAAATTGAAGTATAGTAAAGATACTTTCAAATCTGAAAAATACATTTCTATTTCAAATAAAATTATTCATTCAAGTTCGTGAGGAAGCATTCCACTATTTAAATATGGGAAAAGGAGGGAGAGAGTGTTTGAAAAAGAAGAATATGAGGTCATAAAATTTGTAGAGAGGGGAGAAGATTGCTATATTGTATCGGATTATGTGGAGGGGGTTACATTATATCGTTGGATACAACTGCATGAAGAGATAGAAAAGGATACGCTAGAACAATGGATTTTGAAATTAATCCGACAGTTAAATTTCTTTCAGAAACAAAAAGGAAATCCCAGATATAAGTATTTGAATCCTTATACGATTATAATAACGGAAGAGGATGATATTACACTTTTATATCCGGAAGAAAATAGTCCCCGTTTAAAAGGTAAGTTTGCAAAAAAGTTTCAATTAGAAAATTCTAATCAGGATGTCGATTTATATTGTCTTGGAAGGACGATTCAATTTATTATGGCACATATAAAATGTGTTCCATGTCTGAGAAAAAGAGAAGAAATAAGACTTCTTATATTTGTAAAAAAATGTCTGGAAAATACCCATAAAAAACAATTGAAAAAGCATAATAGAAAGAGATTAAAGTGGATAGTGACTTTGATAGGAGCGATTTTTTTCTTGATTGGTATAATATTTTTACCAGTGAAAGAAGAAAAGAAATGCGAAGGTGATATTGATTATTTTAGTTTAGGAATGTACTACTTTTTAGAGAAGAAAGATTACGCTAAGAGTAAAATATATTTTCAAAAGGCAGGAGAACAAGTCAAGGGGACTGGAAATTATGTAAGATTGTCTGAGTTTATGTTGCATCAGTCTAATGATAAAGGAATAAAGGGGAGTTTACAAATGATAGAAAGGGAGGCAGATAAAGAGAAGGATATAGAGAAAAAACTTATGCTGGCGAGAGGATGCGTGTTAATTGAAACAGATTGGGCATATGAAATGATAGTGGAGATGTATTTGGACAATCCGGAAGAACTTTCAGAAGATAAGTTGTCAGAATGGAATGAGTATAAGGCATTGGCATATGAAAAACTTTCTTTGTGGAAAGAAGCGGGAACACAGTATCGGATATTAAATGAGCAGGAAGAAAAACGCGATGAAAAAGAAAAAATGTACAGAGAAAAGTTTGTGGAGATGGATATTAATTATTTAAAAGAATTGTGGAAGGAAGAAACTATTTTAGCAGAGGAAAAGCAACGAGTTTTACAAAATATGTTAAAAGATAATCCACAGATGAAAGAAGAAAAATCTTTTATACAATTTATACAGGAAAATCATATTCAATTTTAAGGGAGGTTTATATGAACAGAAGAAAATTAGGTATTATTATTTTTGTTTTGCTTATTCTGTATGGTTTAAGTGGAATGGCTGCATCGGAAGAAGAAAAGAAGGAATTTCGTGTTGAGTACGAAGAACCAAACGGAAAGAATCAATATTACACAAAGAAACCGACGGTAAGAATTTATCATGGAGATAAAGAAGTTGTGACACAGATTCGACTTAAGCAGGATGATAAGATATTATTAGAGAAAACGATAGATAAAGTGGAGAAAGAATTTCAGATAGATGCAGAAATGTTTAAGGAAGGAAAACAACAATTACTTGTATGGCAGGAAGATGAGAAAGGAGAAATAATAGAGGAAACAAAACTTGAAAGAGAATTTTTGATTGATACAATTTTGCCGAAGAAAATAGAATTTGAGTATGAAGGAGAAGATAGAGGAGATGTTTTATATTTTCAAAAGGAAACAGCAGTAAAATTAAAGGCACAAGATGATGGTTCAGGCATAGAAAATATTTATTATCAAATAGAGAAAGAAGAACAAAAACAGGTGGTTTCTGAGATGCAGGTAGAGTTGCCGAGAGGGTTTCAGGGAAGAATTACCGCATGGTCGGAAGACAAGGCTGGAAATGTAGGGGATACCGTAATGTCAAAATATATTGTATGTGATGTGAGAAAGCCAAATATAGAAATATATACGGATTTAGAGGAAGAAAAATGGCATACGAAAAATATAAATGCGAGTGTTATTGTGAGAGAAGAAGGCATTGCATCAGGAATAGCATCCATAAGATGTTATTTTAACGGAAAATTGATAAAAGAAATCGAAAAATTACCAGAGTTTTGTCAGAATGAGCAGGTAAAACTGCAACTAAAAGAGTTTGGAGAACTTTTAATTGAAGTTCGGGATTATGCGGGAAATATTTCATGGAGAAAACAAAAGATTCTTATTGATAAAGACAAACCGGAAATTACTCTTTCAGGAAGTTCTCCCAATATGATTACAAGTAAAAATGTACAATTAGGAATCGTGATGAAAGATAGAAGGCAGTTGAAAGAAGCGTTCATAACTTTGAAAAGAAAAAGTGATATTGAAGAGGATATTGTGGAAGAGAGGAGAGAAACGAACTTTATCAATAACAATTGGAAAACAGAATTTGATATAACTGAGGATGGCATTTATGTTATAGAGATAAAGGCTATAGATATGGCGGGAAATGTGGAGAGAAAAGAAGAGAAGTTTATTATTGATAAAACAAATCCGGTTATTCGTTATGTAGAAGAATTAAACGGAAAATGGATAAAAAATTTTGAATGGAAGTATCCGCTTTCAGAATATATTTTCGATTTAACAAAGTTTCGTTATGAGATACGTTTGGACGGAAAACTTCAGCCGTTATTTCTTTCAGAAAAAAAAGAAGGAAAACATATTTTTTATGTAAAAGCGATAGATACTGTGGGAAATGAGTCCGTTGCAAGAGCAGAGTTTGTTATAGATAATACAAAGCCGGATATTTTTATTGAAGGAATAGAGGATAATGAAACATATGAAGAGCAGGTAGAACTAAAGGTATGCGTAAAAGAGGATACAGAAAGGTTGGAAGAAGTGTGGATAAACGGAGAAAAACAGAATATAGATGTCGAGAGTAAAGTATTTCGATTTTCATCTGATGATTTAGGAGAATACAATTTAACTGTGCGTGCGATTGATTTAGCAGGAAATCAGTCTATAAAGAATATGAATTTTTCTATTGTGGAAAAGAAAAATATATTGGAAAAAGTATTTATGCAGAAAACCTCCAAGCCAAAAGAAATACAAACGAAAAATAAAAAAGAAAAAAATCAAATAGGATGCATAATTGCCTATATTGCGGTCGCAATGGTTATAGTGGGCATTTGGGGATATGGTAAAATGAAAAGACCGTATAAAAGGGAGGATGCCGAGTAATCATGTGCATGATCCTCGGCATATATTATGAAAAAGTTTATTCAAAATAGTATAATGTATACTAACTAATTGGTTTAGTTTATCAAAGTTTCATTTGATAATATAAGTATATGCGAAAGAAGTGAAGAAAAAGTGTTAAACAAATGAAACTTTTTTGAATGATAAATGAACAAATTGTGAACAACTATTTTCTGAAAGCAAACTGTGGAAGCCCATTTTCCATAGGAATTGCCACTTCTCCCTGAATAAGCGGTAAAGCATATTCTATAAATTCATCACTTACATCTGAACCGTTTTTCGTAATCCAGTTAACAGGAACTCCTTTTTCTTTATTACAAACAATATTTACATCTGTTGTTGTGCATTCCATAACGTAAGGATTAGAAGAAACTCTTTTGAAAGAAATCATTTTACCTGTTTCCCCTGTGAGAGCAGAATTTACACCAAAAGCGCCTCCGGCGATTGCTTCATCCAGATCTGTTTTTGATAGACAGGAAGAAGAACAACGCTGGCTTACGTTCAATTCAACTGAACGTACTTTAACACCTAATTTTTCTTTTACTAAGTTTTCTAAATATTTGCCGGAACCGGTAAGCATTTTGTGTCCAAAAGTATCTACACCCACATCATTAGAATATTCGCATATAAATGTACCGTTTTCATCATGGATTCCCTCTGATATACATACAATTAAGTTTGAAGTTGTTTCTAAAGAATGTTTTACTTTTTCGATAAAATCATCCTGATTGAAAGCAACTTCAGGAAGATAGATAAGTACAGGATTATCACCTTCAAATTTTCTTGCCAATGCACTGGCGGCGGTGAGCCAACCGGCGTGACGTCCCATGATTTCTACAATCGTAACAGATTTTTTGTTATCGTATACAGAAGCATCAATAGAAATTTCACGTACTGTTGTTGCCACATATTTTGCAGCACTGGCAAATCCCGGTGTATGATCAGTTTCTACAAGGTCATTATCAATTGTTTTTGGGATACCGATAATACGAACATCGCTTTGGATGGATTCGGCATATCTTGATAATTTACTTACTGTATCCATAGAGTCATTTCCACCAATATAGAAGAAGTAACCGATATTTTTGTCTTTGAATTTTTCAAAAAGAACAGGATATACAGGATCTGTTAAATCTTCCGGCAGTTTAAAACGACATGAACCAAGATAAGCCCCCGGTGTTGTTTTTAATAGTTCTAATTCTCCTGTAGCAACAAGTGGATTCATTTCCATTATTTCATCATGAAGGAAACCTTCAATTCCGTTTATCATACCATATACGATTTCAATAGCATCTGTTTTCTTTAATGCTTCAGATACGACTCCATATAAACTTCCGTTAATTACAGCGGTAGGACCGCCAGATTGTCCAACAATTACATTTTTCATTACTAAGTTCCTCCTAATTTATTTCTCACTTCAAATAATTGGTTTCATTGGTATCAACTATATTAATATAAATGAAAATAGGAGAATTTACAATAATACAGTTGGAAATTCTATGAAAATACATTATACTATATAGTATTGCTATAAATGGGAGGTACGAGATGAAATATCTAACTTTTGCAATTCCGTGTTATAATTCAGCGAAATATATGAGTCATGCAGTTGAGTCTATTTTAATTGGGGGAGAAGATGTAGAAATTTTAATTGTGAATGATGGCTCGCAGGATGAAACATTGCAGATTGCAAAACAATATGAAGGAAAATATCCTGATATTATCAGAGTAATTGATAAGGAAAATGGAGGGCATGGTGATGCGGTAAATGCTGGGCTGAGAAATGCTACCGGAAAATATTTTAAAGTGGTAGACAGTGATGATTGGGTGGACGAGCAGTCTTTAAAGAAAATTTTAGAAACATTGCATATGTGGGAAGAAGAAGAGCAGGAAGTAGATATGCTTGTTTCCAATTATGTATATGAAAAAGTGGGCGTGAAAAATAAAAAAGTAATTCATTACAGAAATGTTTTGCCGGAAAATAAAATTTTTGGCTGGGATGAGGTAGGCCATTTCGGGATTGCACAATACATTTTAATGCATTCCGTTATTTATCGGACAAATCTTTTGAAATTAAATCAGTTGGAATTGCCTAAGCATACATTTTATGTAGATAATATTTATGTGTATTATCCTCTTCCGCACGTAAAGAAGATATATTATTTGGATGTGAATTTCTATCGTTATTATATCGGAAGAGAAGACCAGTCTGTGAATGAAAAGGTCATGATAGGAAGAATTGACCAACAGATTTTTGTTACGAAGTCTATGATAGATATGTATTATTTGCGTAGAATAGATAATAAGAAACTGAGAAACTATATGATAAATTATCTGGCTATTATGATGACAGTTTCATCTATATTATGCATTCGTTCTAAAAAAGAAGAAAATTTACAAAAGAAAAAAGAACTTTGGAATTATTTAAAGACAAAGGATTATAAAGTATATTGGAAAATAAGATATAGCATTTTAGGACAGACAATTAATTTGCCGGGAAAATCAGGAAGAAAGATTTCCTCATTTGCTTATATTGTGGCGAGAGAATTAATCGGATTTAATTAGTGTTAGCATAAAAGTGTAAAATCTGTCATATATATGGCTTGAGAAAAATTTTCGGGTAAATCATATGAATGGACAGAAGTTGGAAAATATGTTAAATCTTGCGTTAGATGCAACTGAGGAGGAAAGAGCTAAATCTTTGGAATTAGATGTAGGTTACAATCCTATTGAAAGAGTATGGGATTTAATCGTGAAGTATTCAGGGAATTTGGATAAGGTGAGAGAATTAGGAGCAGAAGTTGTTGAATTGCAGAATGAGTTTGCAATTATTACAATAGCTGAATCTATGATTGAGAGGCTGGCTATTCTTCCGGAAATAGAATATATTGAGAAACCAAAGAGATTATTTTTTCAAATGGTCAATGGAAGACGGGTATCCTGTATTACTTCAGTACAGAATACCCGTCCGTTTTTATTTGGAAAGGGAATTCTTGTGGCAGTTATTGATTCAGGAATAGCATATGCGAATGAAGATTTTAGGAAAGAGGATGGGAGTACGAGGATTCGTGTATTATGGGATCAGAGTATTTCCGGAAATCCTCCTGCACACTATAATCTTGGAACGGAATATACGGAAGAGCAGATTAATGAGGCTTTGCAGCAGGAGAACAGAAGTGAGCAGTTAAAAATTGTTCCAAGTATAGATTCATCAGGACACGGAACGGCGGTAGCAGGGATTGCAGCAGGAAATGGAAGCCAAAAAGGTGTTGCACCGGAGAGTGATTTAGTTATTGTAAAACTGGCAAGTCCGAGAAAAGATGGATTTCCAAGGACAACGGAATTGATGCAGGCAATGGATTATGTTGTGAGAAAAGCAAGAGAATTTGAAATGCCTGTCGCAATTAATATTAGTTTTGGAAATACTTATGGAGCACATGAACCTTATAATTAAGGGAAAACATAAGAAAACACTGATATTTCCTGTGTTTTCAGGCGATTCAGTGCTTTACTCGGATTCATGTTTGGTTGTCATTTGGGTCTTATAATACTCGGTCAGGATCATGTTAATCTGCTGGGAACGTGTACGATAGTTCGCTTTCGCATCCTTATCAATCTCAGCAACCAGTTCTTTGGACAAAGTAGTATAGACCTGAATATTGTTGGAACTGATAGCCATGTGGCACCTCCGATTCAATTTAATAGAATTATTCTATCATACTTCTTCGAGAGGGGCAATGTGAACTGAAAATTGAATAATTATTGTTACTGTAAAATTGGAACGGTCGTAAAGAAAATCTATGAATAGAGAACGATAAGAAAGGTAGAACAGACAATGAAGAAAACAATTTTTGAAGAGATGGGCGGTACTTATATCAGACATGGGGATTATCTTATCCCTGCTCTTACCTTACCGAAGGATGTAGGGCGGATTTTGCGGACATTCAAAATAAAAAAGAATGTGGAGGTAACAGACAATGGCAAAGACAATTTTTGAGGAAATGGGCGGCAAATACGAAAGGCAAGGCGATTATTTAATACCGTGCTTAACTGTACCCGCCGAAGAAGAACAGCCGATAGGCATCTGGGGACAGCGGCATTTGGATTATCTGAAGCATCACTGTAAAGTTACATACACCAATCTTCTTACAAGCGGCAGGCTAAACGCCTACCTTGCCGACATCAACAGACAGGCACAGGAACGCTTTGAAAGGCTCATAGAGGGTATGAAACAGGCACAGGGCATAACGGAACAGCTAAAGGCAGAAAACGCCTTAGAATGGACAGGATACCTCAATAACATAAGGGCTTGTGCGAGGGAGATTGTGGAAAAGGAAATTATTTTTGCATAAACAGATGATTAGTGGCAGGGGGAAATCCTGCCGCTTTTTCTGCTTTAGTTTGTCAGCTTGACAAATAAAGGGTTAAGGAATATAATTAGATTCAGTATTATACAAGGAGTTAATAAATATGCGGCAAGGTATTCTTAAATAAACTGTCAATTTGATAGTGGGAACAAAAAGTAGCAGTCCCGTTTCACTTTTAATATGGGGCTTAGTTTTTTGTACCCAGTTTAAGAATACTTTTATCATGTAATTTTATATGCCCGAAAACATATAAGTGTTTTGGGGCTATTGGAGTTATTTACCCAGTGATAGGAGTATTTATCACTGGGTATTTTTATGCCCTTTTTTGGGTGTTGATAGGAGGAAAATCACATGAAAATAATTAACTTAGGCATTCTGGCTCACGTTGACGCAGGAAAGACAACATTAACGGAAAGTTTATTATATACCAGTGGTGCAATTGCAGAACTAGGGAGCGTAGATGAAGGCACAACAAGGACAGATACAATGAATTTGGAGCGTCAAAGGGGAATCACTATCCAGACAGCAGTGACATCTTTTCAGTGGGAGGATGTAAAAGTCAACATTATAGATACGCCAGGCCATATGGATTTTTTGGCGGAAGTATACCGTTCTTTATCCGTTTTAGACGGAGCAGTATTATTAGTTTCTGCAAAGGATGGCATACAGGCACAGACCCGTATACTGTTTCATGCACTACAGACAATGAAGATTCCGACAATCTTTTTCATCAATAAAATTGACCAGGAGGGGATTGATTTGCCAATGGTATATCGGGAAATGAAAGCAAAGCTTTCTTCGGAAATTATAGTGAAGCAAAAGGTTGGGCAGCATCCCCATATAAATGTAACGGACAATGACAATATGGAACAGTGGGATGCGGTAATTATGGGAAACGATGAACTATTAGAGAAATATATGTCAGGGAAACCGTTTAAAATGTCAGAACTGGAACAGGAAGAAAACAGGAGATTCCAAAACGGAACGTTATTTCCCGTTTATCACGGAAGCGCTAAAAACAATCTGGGGATTCGGCAGCTTATAGAAGTGATTGCCAGTAAATTTTATTCATCAACGCCTGAAGGTCAATCTGAATTATGCGGGCAGGTTTTTAAGATTGAATATTCAGAGAAAAGGCGGCGTTTTGTTTATGTGCGTATATATAGCGGAACATTGCATTTGAGGGATGTTATTAGAATATCTGAAAAAGAGAAAATAAAAATCACAGAGATGTGTGTTCCGACAAACGGTGAATTATATTCATCCGATACAGCCTGCTCTGGTGATATTGTAATTTTACCAAATGATGTTTTGCAGCTAAACAGTATTTTGGGGAACGAAATGCTGTTGCCGCAGAGAAAATTTATTGAAAATCCTCTCCCTATGCTCCAAACAACGATTGCAGTAAAGAAATCTGAACAGCGGGAAATATTGCTTGGGGCACTTACAGAAATTTCAGATGGCGACCCTCTTTTAAAATATTATGTGGATACTACAACGCATGAGATTATACTTTCTTTTTTGGGGAATGTGCAGATGGAAGTCATTTGTGCCATTCTTGAGGAAAAATATCATGTGGAGGCAGAAATAAAAGAGCCTACTGTTATATATATGGAAAGACCGCTTAGAAAAGCAGAATATACCATCCACATAGAAGTCCCGCCAAATCCTTTCTGGGCTTCTGTCGGGTTGTCCATAGAGCCGCTCCCTATTGGAAGCGGAGTGCAGTATGAAAGCAGAGTTTCACTTGGATATTTAAACCAATCGTTCCAAAATGCGGTTATGGAGGGGGTTCTTTATGGCTGCGAGCAGGGGCTGTATGGATGGAAAGTGACAGACTGTAAAATCTGTTTTGAATATGGATTGTATTATAGTCCTGTAAGTACCCCCGCAGACTTTCGGCTGCTTTCCCCTATCGTATTGGAGCAGGCTTTAAAAAAAGCAGGGACAGAACTATTAGAGCCATATCTCCACTTTGAAATTTATGCACCGCAGGAATATCTCTCACGGGCGTATCATGATGCTCCAAGGTATTGTGCAGATATTGTAAGTACTCAGATAAAGAATGACGAGGTCATTCTGAAAGGAGAAATCCCTGCCAGATGTATTCAAGAATACAGGAACGATTTAACTTATTTCACAAATGGGCAGGGAGTCTGCTTGACAGAGTTAAAAGGATACCAGCCAGCTATTGGTAAATTTATTTGCCAACCCCGCCGCCCGAATAGCCGTATAGATAAGGTTCGGCATATGTTCCACAAGTTAGCTTAACAGCTTGCAAAAGTCATATAAAATGAGATTTGAAAGGATTAGAGACTAATTATGATGAAATGCGAATGGATATTGTGTCCTGTTTGTGGGAGCAAAACCCGTAATAAAATTAGGAAGGACACTGTTTTGGAGAATTATCCCCTTTATTGTCCAAAATGCAGACAAGAAAGCTTGATTAAAGTTGACAACTTGAAGATAACTGTCATCAAAGAGCCAGACGCTTAAGACGCAGAGCCGATGAAATTGTGGAACAATTCACGAATCATCGGCTCTTTTTGTTTCGTATTTGAAAGAACAAACTCACCAAATAAAAAAAACGATATTCGGGTGGGTTATTTTGTTATACCCTAAATTACCCTCTGAATTTGTTTTTAAATTTGGAGGGATTTTTTTATGTTCTTTTTTCGGGCGGTTATTCATCTGCTCATACGAAGTAAAATTTATCAATACATAGCATATCAGAGAATGGCAGGAAACCAGTTAAAAAAATTTCTGCCAGTGCAGCGGTACTTCTCACCTTGAAAGTAGAAGTACAATCTCCATACAACAGAATTTGTATTTCTTATAACCGTAAAGGTCACAGAGCCTTTGCGGTTTTTCTTTTGTCGATTTTTGTTGGAAAGTGCCGCAGGGCTGTTTCTTATATTAGGTGTCGTTCGCCGCCTCTCCATCTGGATTTTAGATTTCAAAAATTCAGATGGGAGGTACTTACGGTGAAGTATGCACCAAAAAAAGTATATATCAGAGAAAGCGGTGGCTATGTGGAATTATCTTACACGGACTTCTGCCGCCGCAGGCAAGCCGACCAGACCTATATGGACAAGCTGTTTATCCCCATTCAAGGATGTCTGCTTGAAGTTGTGAGGGAGCAATACACAGACTTCTACCGAGATAAGGAACGGTGGCGTTATCTGCAAAGATTAGATACAAAGAACAGCCTGATATCTCTGGACGGGTTTACAGACAGCGAGGGAAATCCTCTGGACTTTATCGCTGATGAAGCGATGGACGTTGCGGAAATCGTTGTCAATGCGGTCATGGTGGACAGGCTGAAAGCCGCCCTGCCTTTGCTGTCGGATAGTGAACAGGCATTGATTCATGCCATCTTCTTTGACGGACTTTCCGAGCGTGAAGTCGGGGCAAGGTTAGGCATAACCCAGAGCGTTGTGAACAAACGGAAAGCCAGAATCCTAATAAAACTAAGAAAGATAATAGAAAATTAAAATTTAAGGCGTTCAGCCCCCTTGTTTTTTCCTTTGGGAAGATGAGGGGGTTTTTCTCTGCCCTCTCAATCAATTCTGATTGGAGGAAGTAAGAATGGCATACAACCACGGACGGGAGGACAGGAAATGGCGTATCTGGAAAGAAGCGGAGGAAAAGCTGCTGCGTGAGTGCGGCGTTGATGAAGCGACCATTGAGCAGATACGAATAGCGGACAGGGCAGACTTCAATTCCAACAGGCGGTTTTACCGATGGACGAATGACGTTGCGGAATACCTTGAGGACATGGCAGACAGGGAGCGGCAGGCGGAAGTGGGTACGGTTGCGGAGTTACTGGACGAGATTGAGAGCGAAAATCTCTATCAAGTATTAGTCAAGGTGGACGGGCGTACCTTGAAAATCGTCCTGCTGAAAATGCAGGGGTATTCCACAAAGGAGATTGCCCCGCTCTTGCATTTGACGACTGGTGCCATCTATGCGAGGTTAGACCATCTGCGGAAGAAGCTGCGGAAAATTTTATAAACGTCTAATACATCCCATTATCCTGCGGGCTACTGGGTGGGGAGTGGAATCTCCCCGCTTATTTTTTGGCAGGAGGACAGAGGGATGGCATACAGGGTTAAGGCATACACGCTTCGGGAGGAATCCACGGAAAGCGGCACAAGGTATTTTATCAGCTTTAAGGACGGGCAGGGCAAATCCCACGAGTTGGAAGTGTCGGAACAGTTCTTTATGGAGTTTCGGCAGATGGAACGCAGGAACAGGAATCTTCTCCAATGGGACGAGCGGCACAGGGAGTTTAACGAGGTATGGGACGAAACCCTTTACAGACGGGCGTTGCGTGTGCCTAAGAGCCTTGATGAACGCATGATTGAGGAAGAACGGAATGAAACGCTCTGTAAGGCGATTGAGAGCCTGCCAGAGATACAAAGGCGGCGTTTCCTGCTCTACTATGAGCATGATTTCAATTTTTATCAAATCGCTGCGATGGAGCATTGCACTGCTTCAGCAATACAGAAATCTGTTGCGATTGCAAAGGAGAAAGTAAAGGCGGAAATGAAGAAATATCTCCAACCGTGACTGATACCGCCCAAAAAAGAAATCTGTTTTTTATTTGTGTGGGATTGGCGGCATTACATACTCTCACTTTTTTTCGTGGGAGTAAATCTATTTGTAAGGAGGTCAACGCCTATGTGCAACGAAAACAAAGACACCGCCCGAAAGGAGGAAAGCCATGCAGAAGTTACAGACAGTCAACGCCGAAACGCTCCTTTATGAACCGCTTGAGAAACCGTCCTTTGTGGTGGACAGCCTTATCCCGACAGGCTTATCGTTGTTCTGCGGCTCACAGAAGATAGGCAAAAGCTGGCTCATGCTGAAGCTATGCTTATGCGTGTCGCAGGGAATCCCTTTATGGGATATGCCGACAATGGAGGGCGATGTGCTTTACCTCTGCCTTGAGGACACGTTCTGCCGCATACAAAGCAGGCTGTTCCGCTTGACGGACGAAGCGAGCGGGCGGCTCCACTTTGCCGTGGCAAGCTGCAAGCTGTCAGACGGTCTTATCGTGCAGTTGGAGGATTATCTGAAAGACCATCCAGACAGCAGGCTCATTGTCATTGACACTTTGCAGAAAGTCCGTACAGCTTCAAAAGACAATGCCTATGCAAGCGACTATGGGGACATCTCCCTCATCAAAGACTTTGCCGACAGGCACTCTCTGGCGGTCATTGTCGTACACCACATCCGAAAGCAGAATGACAGCGACGTGTTCAACAAGGTGTCTGGGACGACAGGCTTAACGGGGAGTGCGGACGCTACTTTTGTTCTGGAAAAGGAGAAACGTGCGTCTGACACCGCCAAGCTGTATGTGACGGGCAGGGACACGCCCTATCAGGAATACACGCTCCGTTTCCGTGATTGCAGTTGGGAACTGGTGGAGAGGAAAACACAGGAGCAGCTTGCAAAAGAAACGATACCAGATATTCTTTTTCGGTTAGTGGATTTTATGAGGGATAAGGAAGAATGGGCAGGCACGGCAACGGAACTGTTAGCCGCTATGGGGGAAACGGAAACCGTACCCACGGTGATTACGAAATGGCTGAATGAATACCGCACCACATTTTTAAGTGAGAACCGTATCTGCTACCAGTACAGCCGCAGGAAAGACGGCAGGCAGATTGCCCTTGCAAGGTGGGAGGGTGACAGCGGTGACGGTGGTGACAGCGATATTGGGATACCCCCTGTTACTGTCATTGACGCTTAAAGCCGTGTAAAGTTGGCGGCTCTGCCCTGCGGGTGACAGCGGTGACAGTGGTGACAGTGATTTTAGGATACCCTGCCGCTGTCATCCCTACGGGAGAACACCCCGTAAACGCAAAGTGCAGGCGTGGGATTCACCCACCCTTTTCGGCGTGTGGAATCCACCCCTGCGGTCAGAAAAATCCTTCCGATTTTTCTGACTGCGTTTACAGGGTGTAACACACTACACTTTGCCCTGCAAAGTCGTGTGCCAGACGTTCCCTCTGGACTCCCTTATGGCAGGTCTTACGCCCTGCTATCCTGCGCTTTGCGGCTTCGGATAAAAGAATATCGGGGTGACGGTGACGGCAATAAGGGGGTATCCCAAAACTGCTGTCACTGCCGTCACCGCTGTCACCCAAAGGGCAGTTACCCGCCGAAGAAAGGAAGATGATGGATTATGCCATACGCAATCCTGCGTTTCCAGAAACGCAAGGCGAGCGGCGTTGCGGCTTGTGAACGCCACAACGAGCGGAAGAAAGAAGCCTATAAAAGCAACCCAGATATAGATATGGAACGCTCTAAAAATAACTACCACCTTGTAAAACCGCCACGCTACACCTACAAGAAAGAGATTAACCGCATGGTAGCCGAAGCAGGGTGCAGGACGAGGAAAGACAGCGTGATGATGGTGGAAACACTTATCACGGCTTCGCCAGAATTTATGAACAGCCTGCCGCCAGAGGAACAGAAAGCGTATTTTACAATGGCTCTGGACTTCATTTCGGAGCGTGTCGGGGAGAAAAATATCCTCTCCGCAGTCGTACACATGGACGAGAGAACGCCGCATATGCACCTCTGCTTTGTGCCGATTACGCCAGACAACAAGCTGTCAGCAAAGTCTATTTTAGGCAACCAGAAATCATTATCCGAGTGGCAGACCGCCTACCATGAGCGGATGTCCTCACGGTGGAATCAGCTTGAACGGGGGCAGTCCTCAATGGAAACGAAGCGGAAACATGTCCCCACATGGCTCTATAAATTGGGCGGCAGGCTTGATAAACAGTATGGGGAAATCGTGTCTGCCCTGTCCGACATCAACGCCTTTAACGCAGGGAAGAAGCGTGACAAGGCTCTGGAACTGATAGCGGCATGGCTCCCAGACGTGGAGAAATTCTCTAAAGAAATCGGGAAACAGCAGGCGTATATCGACAGTTTGAAAGAGAGAATCGGGCAGGAATCAGACTATGCGGGGCGTATGCGTGATGAAAAGTACGAGCAGGAATTAAAGGTGCAGAAAGCGAATCAGAAGATATTTGAATTGCAGAGAACCAACGAGCAGATGGGGCGGCTACTCTCAAAAATACCGCCCGAAGTGTTGGAAGAATTACAGAGAACAGGCAGAAACAAATCAAGAGAAAGGTAAAAAGTGAATGAAAAAACAGGATTTTAAGGTGTTAAAGACCAAAGACTTGTACCCGTTTCCCGACAATCCGTTTCATGTGGCAGAGGATGAAACGCTGTCAGAGTTAGCAGAAAGCATTAAGGAATTTGGCATTGTTACGCCGATAATCACACGCCCGAAAGAGGACGGAAATGGTTATGAATTGATTGCGGGACAGCGGCGTGTCCGTGCGTCTGAACTTGCAGGAATAAACACAATCCCCGCTTTTGTTCTGCCCTTAGACCGTGACCGAGCCATCATCACCCTTGTAGACAGTAATTTACAGCGTGAAAATATCCTGCCATCGGAGCGGGCGTTTGCCTACAAGATGAAATCCGAAGCCATGGAGCGGCAGGGTTTCCGCACAGACTTAACCTCGTCACAAGTTGTGACGAAGTTGCGGACGGACGACATGGTGGCACAGGGCTTCGGCGTGGGCAGGATGACCGTGCAGCGTTTTATCCGCCTGACGGAACTGATACCGCCGATTTTGCAGATGGTGGATGAGGGGAGAATCGCCCTCACGCCTGCGGTGGAACTGTCCTTTTTGAAGAAAGACGAGCAGGAGAATTTGTCTGCCACAATGGAGAGTGAAGAAGCAACGCCCTCACTCTCACAGGCACAGCGGATGAAAAGTCTAAGCCAGAGTGGGCGGCTTGACATGGATACGATATTTTCGATTATGACGGAGGAAAAGGGCAACCAGAAAGAAACCTTAAAAATCAATACAAGCAAACTGAAAAAATACTTTCCGAAGAACACAACGCCGAAGCAGATGGAGGAAACCATCATCCGACTTCTGGAACGTGATTTGCAGAGGAAACGTAACCGTGACAGCCGCTAATCTTCTCTTTTCGGGAGGTAAATACAGGAATTTGGAACAGGAGAAATACAGAATTTTAAGGAAAATGAGGTAAGGAATGAGAGAAATCCAGTATGAGATTGTAAAGGAAATCGCCGTATTGTCTGCGAGTGATAGCGGATACACAAAGGAAATCAATCTTATCTCATGGAACGGGAGAGAGCCGAAATATGACATCCGCAGCTTTTCCCCGAACCGTGAGAAGTGCGGGAAAGGTATCACGTTGAACGCTGATGAAACGGCGGCACTCCTTGAAGCATTACAGAAAGAATTGAACAGCGGGGATTGATGGTATCTGATTGACAGGGTGGGGCGTTTCCAGACGTTCTCCTGCCCTGTCTGGAAAGGAAGATTTAAGTATGGGCGAGGATAAGAAAACAGATAAAAAGAGAAAGCGTATCGTGCCGAAAGCACCAGTGCAGATGATAATCAGCCGTGAATATGTCGGCACACAGACAGTCACAGAAGCGTTTATCCCGATTATCTCCGAGGATATTCGGAAGAAGATTGCCGAGGGCGACACCTTCGACAATGAGGGGCTGTCCGCTTAGAATGTACGCAATGGGACATGAAAACAGATAGGACAGATACGGAGGTTTTACAGTATGGCAGGAATCAAAGAAGAAAAGAAAATCTATTTAGTCGGCATTTATTGTCGCTTATCTAAAGACGATGGTACGGATAACGAGAGTGCGAGCATTGCGACACAGAAATCCATCCTCGCGGATTATGTGAAAAAGCAGGGATGGCACATAGCAAAAACGTATGTGGACGATGGTTATTCTGGTACGAATTTTCAAAGACCTAGTTTCCAGAACATGATAAAAGACATTGAAAACGGACTGATAAACTGCGTGATTACAAAAGATTTATCACGTCTGGGGAGGAATTACCTTGACTGCGGACTGTATCTGGAAGTGTTTTTCCCAGAGCATAACGTGAGGTATATAGCGGTCAATGACGGCGTGGACACGCTCAATAAATCGGCGATGGACATCACGCCTTTCCGCAACATCCTAAACGAAATGTATTCTGCCGATGTGTCGGTCAAGATAAAATCGGCGTACCGTGCGAGGTTTCAGCAGGGGAAATTCATGGGAACAACAGCCCCTTATGGCTATGTCAAAGACCCTGCCGACCACAACCATCTGTTGATAGATGACAAGGTTGCCCATGTGGTAAGGGAGATATTCGACCTTGCGTTAGCGGGCAACGGAATCGCCAAAATCCGTAAGCACATCAACAAACAGCATATCCTACGCCCTGCCGCTTATGCGGTCACACAGGGGGCGATAGGCTATGAGCGGCACTTTGAAGATAACGAGGAGAACCGTTATATTTGGAGCGAGAACAGCATAAGGGGAATTTTAAGAAGCCCGATATATGCGGGAAACCTTGCAGGCTACAAGCGGATTGCCGCCAACATGAAAAGCAAGAAACGCCCCTCTAAGCTGCCCGAAGAATGGGAAGTGATACCCGATACCCATGAGGGGATAGTCACGCAGGAAGAATTTGATACCGTACAGCAGCTTATGACGAGCCGCAGGCGGGAGCAGAACGCAGGGGGATTTGAGAATATCTTTTCGGGCGTTATCAAATGTGCGGACTGCGGCTATGCAATGCGGGCGGCGAGTGCCAACAGGAGGAAACGCCCCGACATCATCGACTGCGTACAATATACCTGCAATAATTATGGCAGATATGTCAATGTTATGTGTACCGCACACAGCATTGAAGCGAGGGATTTATTCAACGCTGTCCTTGCCGACATCAACCGATTTGCGGATATGGCGGTCAATGATGAAAAGGCGGTAAGGGCGATTGAAAAGCGGCTCACGGAAACAGACCAGAGCAGGGCAAGGGCACTGGAAAAGGAGCAGAGAAAGCTAAACAAACGCCTTGCAGAACTGGACAGGCTGTTTTCCTCACTCTATGAAGATAAGGTGATGGAGCGTATTACGGAGCGGAATTTTGAGATGATGTCGGGGAAATACCAGAAAGAGCAGCTTGAAATTGAAGCAAGGCTGAAAGAGGTAACGGAAACGCTCAACGACAGCTATGAGAAATCGCAGGGTGTCCGTGACTTCCTCTCCCTAATCCGCAACTATCAAGGTATTAAGGAACTGGACGCAACCATCATAAATGCACTCATAGACAAGATACTTGTTTCGGAGCGTGAGAAACTTGCGGACGGGACAGTAAGACAGGAAATTAAGATTTATTATAAATTCATCGGCTTTGTCGGTGAATTACATATCACACCCACAAAGCGGTGGACAGCGTTAAAGCCTAAGAATTGTACGGTGTGCGGCATTGAATATGTTCCCCGCTCTGCAATATCAAAGTATTGCCCAGAGTGCAGGAAAAGGATAAGAAAGGTTCAAGGAACGGAAACGAAACGCAGGAGCAGGGAGCGAAACAGACAGGCATGTATTGAACTGTCCGCAAAAAATGACCGACTGAAGAAGAACAAAGGGTTGTCGGTGTATGGGGACAAAGACATTTGCGGTATTTGAAGGAATACCGCAGATTGCTATATCTGAATATGCTTACAAGCGGCAGGCTGAATGGTTATTTGGCTGATATAGAAGAACAGGCACAGGAACGCTTTGAAAGACTTGTAGAACAGATGAAACAGGCACAAGGCATTACAGAACAGCTAAAGGTGGAAAATGTCTTGGAATGGGTAGGAAGAATGAATAATATACAAGCGTGTGCGAGGGAGATTGTAGATAAAGAGATAATTTATCAATAGTGAAATGTGGTCTGAATAAGGTATAAAATATAGCAGGGTCTCATAAGATAAAATTGTAATTGCATTTTCCACATAGTTCGTGTAGAATGTAATTAGAAAAGCTGTGCATCAGCGGTGGGTTGACACCTAAAATCTGATACGTTTTCCGAACGAAGGTGTCGGAGGTTGGCAGGCAACGGAAAAACCTGATATTTTCCAGACGAAGGTGCTGGAGGTTGGCAGACAACGGAAAAATCAACCATGAGAAGGGAATGTTTAGTGCTGCGGCATGAACATTCCCTTCTCTAAATTTTATAGGATAAGGATTAAGTTATGGACAAAAGACGTGCAATTCAGATTATGACAAAAGCGGCACAATTATATAAAGAACAACTTGAGGATCAGAAAGTTTTGTTCCTATATGGCTTACCAAAAGAAGTGAACAAGCAATTACAGGAAAGGAATAAGATTTTGTCATCTGTACAAGGATATGAGGTCGCCTTCCATAGATACAATTTTTTACATCTGACAGGAGTTCGATTGAATAAAAAAGATACATCTTCTGCAATTCATTTTTACCAGAAATGTCTGGATAAGCGATTAACGGAAAATGATTTTTCTTTTGCAAAAGATGGCTCTACGGGACAGAAGTTAGATATATTGGAACGGATGATGCTTATTAAGAAAAATGTAACAATGATAGGAGAATTTACAGACCGAGGACCGAAATTGTTTACTGAAAAAGCTGCCGGAAATATCTGTGGTTGTATTGGTTTTGTCAAAGATAAAAATACGAAATTAAATGTGCCGAATACATTGCTGAAAAAGGATATTAGAGATGTAACAGCACAGCCTACATATAAAGTGTTTGCTGTCATATCAAAACATTATACAGACGAGAAATATACAAATCTTATGAAACTGGATAAATGTATTGATTTGAAAGAGTGTTGTTTCTCAGAAACAATAGAAAATATGATAGATAGAGAAAATCTATAATGAAATATAAAACCATGCTACTGCTTTTCAAAACAGTATCATGGTTTTATTTGTTTGTTACATTTCAATGCAACTATTTACTTTACAAAACTGGAAATGATATAATTATCATTGATTTTAAAAGAAAGTAGAGCGAATGATGAGCGAAAAGTTACTGATTGTTGAAGATGACAAAAAATTAAATGATGGAATACGCCTTGCCTTGAAGAATGATTCCTATTTCTTTTATCAGTGCAGAACTTTGCAGGAAGCGAGAGATATCCTAAACAGGGAAGATATAACATTGGTTTTATTAGATGTAAACTTGCCAGATGGAAATGGAATTGATTTTGTAAGAGAAATCAGGAAAAACAGTCAAGTACCGATTATTCTGCTTACTGTAAATAACATGGAAGTAGATATCGTAACAGGATTGGAAGCTGGGGCAAATGATTATATTACGAAACCATTTAGTTTGATGGTTCTGCGTGCAAGGGTATCTGTGCAGCTTAGAAATAAAGAGGCAACAGCAAAGGATTCTATGGAGTTCGATGGACTTGAGTTCTATTTCGATAAAATGGAATTTTTTAAAAACAGAGAACCGATTGAACTTAGTAAGACTGAACAAAAGTTATTGCGAGTGTTGTGTGAAAATAAAGGTAAAGTATTGAAACGAGAATACTTGATCGACGAGGTATGGCAGGGGGATACAGAGTTTGTGGATGCCCATGCCCTGACTGTTGCAATCAAACGTCTCAGAGATAAATTGGAAGATGATGTACAGAAGCCTAAATATATCAAGACGGTTTACGGAATTGGTTATACATGGGCGGTGAAAGAATGACAGAAAAAATTATATGGGTTGCAGGAATATTTCTCCTGAGCGGAGTATTTTGGTACTGTATTTTTTATCAGAAAGAAAAAAGGCTTTTGAACCGGCTGCAGCAAATGCTGGATTGTGCGATAGATGGAGAATTGGAACGGACAGAAATATCTGAAGAAAAGTATTCTACCCTTGAAAACAGCATGAAACAGTATTTAGACAGTAATTTTCTGGCAAGAAAGAACCAGCAGGAGCAGAAAGAAGTGATACAGAAACTTATTTCCGACATTGCACATCAGACATTGACTCCTATTTCAAATTTGAAAATTTATGGGGAAATACTCTCTGAATCGAATCATGAAAATCAGGAAGAGATAGATACCATTTTGGAACAGACGGAGAAACTAGATTTTCTGATACAATCACTGGTCAAATTATCTCGGATGGAGAGTGGGATTATCGCAGTACACCCAGAAAAGGTTGGTATCAGGCAGTTGCTGGAGGATATTCGGCAGCAGTTTGCTGCAAAAGCAAGGGAGAAGAATATTACCTTGAGTGTGTGCGATACAGATTTGTATGTTATCTGTGATTTGAAATGGACGGCAGAGGCACTTGGAAATATCGTAGACAATGCGATTAAATACACGCTGGGCGGAGGAACAGTCCAGATGAAAGTGGAGAAGTATTCTTCCTTTGTGAAGGTTGATGTAATCGACGATGGTATTGGAATCAAAAAGGAAGAAATACCAAAGATATTTGGAAGGTTTTACCGAAGCCTGTCAGTAGCGGATCAACCAGGGGTAGGAGTTGGTTTATTTCTTGCAAGAGAGATTATTCAGGCGCAAAAAGGATATGTGAAAGTGAAATCAGAGATTGGGAAAGGTTCCACATTTTCTGTGTTTCTTCCCGTATAAGGTGCGAATAGTATCAAAACTGTGATATTTCAGAAACCGGATGGAGACATTGTTATGATAAAGTCTGTATTGTAAAGATCAATACAGGCTTTTTTACAATATAAGACAGGGAGGAAGACATGAATATATTAAAAGCAGTAGATTTACAAAAAATATATGGACAGGGAGAAACGGAAGTTCGAGCCCTTGATGGTGTAAATTTGGAAGTGGAAAAAGGGGAGTTTGTAGCGATTGTTGGGACTTCTGGGAGTGGAAAGTCTACGATGCTCCATATCATTGGTGGATTGGATAATCCAACATCCGGGCAGGTAATTGTGGATGGACAGGACTTAAGCCATATGACAGATGAAGAGCTTACCATTTTCAGGCGCAGAAATATTGGTTTTGTATTTCAACAGTATAATTTAGTTCCGATGCTGAATGTATGGGAGAATATTATTCTTCCCGTGAAACTGGATGGCAAAAAGATTGAAAAGAAATATGTAGATGAAATCATTGATACACTTGGTATTCGGACAAAATTGGAAAATCTGCCAAGTGCTTTATCCGGGGGACAGCAGCAGAGAGTGGCAATTGCAAGGGCTTTAGCGGCAAAACCTGCTATTTTGCTGGCAGATGAACCGACCGGAAATTTGGACTCCAGAACAAGCCAGGATGTATTAGGACTTCTAAAAGTAACCAGTAAGCGTTTTCATCAGACCATTGTAATGATTACCCATAATGAGGAGATTGCCCAGATGGCAGACCGGATTTTGCAGATTGAAGACGGAAAAATTGTTTCAGATAGTGGATTGGTATAGCAGGGGGCGGTCATATGGTAAAAGTAGAGAATAAAGAGACGTTACGATTATTGACGAAGCGTTTTATGAAAATGAATCGTGCCAGAAATGTGATTGCTGTCATTGCCATCATGCTGACTTCCCTTTTATTTACAAGTCTCTTTGTGGGGAGTGTATCCATGATTCTTTCCAAAAGAGCAACGGAAATCAAACAATTTATGGATTCCGCCCATGCCAGTGCACAGAATCTGTCAGAAGAAGATGCAGAGCGATTGCAACAGACAATCGAACAGAGCGAAGAGGTGGAACGATACGGTTCCGGTATTTTTTTGGGAGCCGGAATGGATGAGCGGTTTGGATTTTCCGTAGAGGTCAGATATGCAGATGAAAATATGGCAGAAAGTTTTAATTGTCTGCCAACCACAGGAAGACTGCCAGAAAAAGAAAATGAAGTAGCACTCAGTAGCATGATATTGGAAACGCTAGGTGTTACACCAAAGATAGGGGAAGAAGTAACGCTGACCTGGGAAGTAAATCCAATGTTGAAACAATATAAGACTGATACATTTCAGATATGTGGTTTTTGGCAAGGGGATAAAGCTGTTTTAGGACAGATGGTCTGGGTATCCGAAGCCTATGCAGAGGAGAATCGTTATCCTGTTACACAGGAAGAATTAGAAAATGGCATCTATAATGGAGGCAAAGAGTATTCTGTCTGGTACAAGAACCTTTGGAATCTGGAAAAGAAAACGGAAAATATATCTAAAGCAGCAGGCTTTACGAAAGCTGGAACAGGAATGGAAGTCAATCCAGCATATAATCTGTTGGAAGAAGACTCTTTTTCCTTTACTTCTCTTATCATAATGATCCTGTTTGTGATACTGGCTGGATATCTGATTATCTATAATATTTTTAGCATTTCTGTGAAAACGGATATTCGGGCTTATGGACTGTTGAAGAATGTGGGGACAACAGGAAAGCAGTTGAAGAAAATTGTGCGTATGCAAGCATGGCGATTGTCAGCAGTGGGGATTCCAATTGGATTACTTTGCGGTTATCTTGCAGGACTTTGTATGGCTCCGTCACTGACCGCAGATGCTGAAATCAGCGCACAGGCAGGAAAGACTGCCCAGACAGTGGTGTCAGCCAATCCTTTGATTTTTCTTGTCGCAGCACTTTTGACACTTTTGACGGTGTATCTCTCCAGTCTGCAGGCTTGTAAAATGGTGGAAAAGGTATCTCCGGTGGAAGCTCTGCGCTTGGCAGAAGGGGGACAGTCACAACGGAAAATAAAAAAGAATACTTCTGTAACCTGGTGGGGGATGGCAGTTCAAAACGTGTTCCGAAATTGGAAAAAGGGATTGATTGTTATGCTTTCTATCGCTCTTTCTATGGTAGTGGTCAACTGTATCGTGATGCTGGTGCAGGGATATGATTTTGAGTCTTACAGGAAAGTATTTTTAGCATCCGATTTTCAACTGGATCAGATGACAAATAGTTTGTTAAATACGAATTTTAACGGTATTACACCTGAAATCAAAGAGATTCTGAATGAATGTCCTGACAGTGATCAAACAGGATATGTGTATTATTCAGAAGAGACACATAGGATGGAACCGGAACTTCTGAAAACATGGGAAACATTCGCAGATAAATATGAAGAAAACTGGACCGAGTATGAAGAACAGGTTTGGGAAGAGGCAAAGGCTTCCAATACAGTAAGTGTTCATTTTCTCGGAATCAGCGAGTCGGTGTTTGACAAGTTAGAATGGAGAGGGGAAAAATGTTCTTGGGATACCTTTAAAAGCGGAGATTATGTACTTGTAGATTATGGTGACAAATATGCAGAACATCCGGTTTCTTATTATCAGACCGGGGATGTTTTTCAGATGGAATATAAGAATGGAAACCAGAAAGAATATGAAGTCATGGGAGAAGCGCTGATGCCATATGCATTGGATTATCCGTATGCAGATCTTATCTATATTACGGTATTAGTTCCGGAAAAGGAGTATATCACCCAGACAGGAAATGAATCGGCCATGTATGCTGCTATTGATGCAAAGAAAGGAGCGGATAAGCAGGTAAAAGCGTATATTGATGAAAATATTTTGAAAGAAAATGATATGATCAATGTGTTTTCTGTATTGGATATGGAAGCGAGCTTTCAGCGGTTTGTCAGCAAATATTATATGATCGGTGGTTTCCTTGTCGTTATTTTAGCTTTTATCGGTATTATGAATTTCTTTAATACAACAGCAACTTCTGTAATCAGCAGAAAAAAGGAACTGGCGCTTTTGGAAGTTGTTGGGATGACGAAAAAACAGGTATCGAAAATGCTGGTGTCTGAGGGATTCTTATATTTAGGAGGCGCATTTGTAATTGCAGTATTATTAGTTGTGTTTGGAGCAGAGAAGATTTTAGCAAATACACTCGGTACGGCATTTTTCTTCCGAATGCACCTTACAATCGTGCCATGTATTCTTATGATTCCGATTTTGGTTGGGATTGCATATGTGATACCAAAATATCAGTTTGAAAAGATGAGTCGGGAAAGCGTTGTTGAAAGGATTCGGAAAGAATAGAAATATGTAGCGTAGTGGAAAGCAAGTCTGAAAAATGACTTGCTTTTTCTTTACTATGTGGAAAAGTGATGTATAATTACATTAGAGAGAAAAAATTAGGTTTTACGAGTTGGTGAGACTTCAATATATGGAGGTATATATGGCTCTTATAGATACATATAGAAAAAATATCATAAGGAAGAGAGAAGAGATTGTTAAGTTAGTTTCTGATAAAGCTAAGGAAAAGGATAAAATTGCAAAAGCAAGAATTAAGATTGATAATGCAAATGCTGCAATAACAAGAACGAAGAATGTAACTACAATTAAGTCAAAAATGAATGATATAAACAGAGCAGAAAAAGAGATAACAGCAGCAGAAAAGAAAATTGCATATATAGAAAAAAAGAGTTCAAAATTGGAAAAAGAATTATCGGATGAACAGAAGAAGGTTGAACGAGAAGAAGAGAAGGCGCATGAGCAACGAATGAAAGAGGAAGCAGAAATGCAGAAAAAAACTCAACGTCAGATTTCAGAATTAAATAGGACGGTTCAAGTTCATGAGCAGAGACAAAGTGAAATGCAGAGCCAGATTGAGAATTTACAAAAAATCCCAGAAATTATAACTGTCCTATTCTTGGCATCAAATCCTATAGATACCCAATCATTAAGATTAGATGCGGAATCTCGGGCAATACAAGAAATGATTAGAAAATCAGATTATAGAGACACTATCAGATTCGAAACAAGATGGGCAGTGCGAACATCGGATCTTTTACAGGCAATTAACGAAGTGAACCCTGATATTATTCATTTTAGTGGGCATGGTGCTTCTAATGGGGATTTAGCTTTTGAAAACGTGAATGGACAGAGTAAATTAGTTACTAAAGAGGCAATGGCACAGATAATCATGACGCTTTCAGATAAGGTGCGATTGATTTTCTTCAATGCGTGTTTCTCTGCAATTCAAGCAAAACATATTGTAGAACATGTTGATGCCGCAATTGGAATGAACACATCTATAGGTGATGAAGCTGCACTTGTATTTGCTTCGCAGTTTTATTCCTCAATAGGTTTTGGGAAAAATTTGAAATCAGCTTTTAATCAAGCAAAGGCAGCTTTAATGCTGGAGGGAATTCCAGAAGAAACAACACCTGAGTTATTTGTTCGAGAGGATTTACAAGCAGAAAATATTATTTTAGTACAACCACAATAGATTATCTACAATTATGCTTAATGAATATGGTGTTTTGATCAAAGTTTAGTCATTAATAGAGAACTAAGTAAATTGTTGTTTATAGAATTGAAAATGGAAATATAAAGGGCGTATGGGTTTGATTGGCTCCCATACGCCTTTTAAAGATAACTACAATTCCATATCACGTGATTTTTTCTTGGAGCGAACAGGTTGTTTTCTTCGCATTTCCTGCTTTTTCTGATACTCAAGTTCCCATGAGCGGCGGGAAAAGAGGTTTGGGTCTTCTGCGTTCAGATAATCTACTTTGTTGGATGCAAAATCACGGCGGTGATAGTCATAATATTTACCAAAGGCACCTTTGAGTTGTTTAATCAATTTATCCCGAAAATCAGGTCGAATCTGGATCCTGGCATCCAGTAATTCTGTATATTGGTCTGATTTAGGACAAAATCGTTCTTCTCGGAAAGCTGAGGCATCTTTTTCAAGCTGTTCTTTGAGGGTGGCATCCTGAGAATCCAGAGTTTCCAGATTTTTCATCATCTGATTGTATCTGTCAGAGAGTTTAACCATATCTTTATCGGTGGAACACTCTGCCTGAAATAATAGTTGCTCTTTAGCGGATTTCAGTTCCTCGATTTCTTCTGTTACAGTTGTAATCTGCTGATTTAATTTTATATGCTGGATTGGATTTAAGAAACTGGTTTTATCTTTCTGTAAATTCAATGTTTTTTTCTCAGCAGCTTTGTCTTTCAGTTTTTTCTTTACGGTGTTGTATTTGCTTAAAATCGGTTTGAGATTGTACATCCAGTCGTGAATTACCTCTTTTTGCATTTCATTATGAAGCAAATGATATTGTGTAAAAATCATATGGTTTCGGATTGCTTCCAATGTCTCGGCGATTGCAGGAATAGATTTTTCAATGGCTTGAGCCAGTTTAGCAACTTGGGCTTTTAATTCTCTGAGTAATTTATTGTCTGCACGAATCTGACGATTGATTTCGCAACGTTCTGCAACCATGCCTTTCTTTTCCATATCCTGAGCAATATAATCTTCATGAATAGTAGGCTGCTCTGTGATTCCCTGTGCGGAAAAGCTGCGGTGATCAATAGAGGCTTTGATTTGATTTTGAGCAAGCATCTTGTTTGTAAAATCCGCCCAATTTGCTCTCCAGACACAGAGTTGTTCATCGCTATTCCATTGTTCAGAAATGGGATTTTGTCTGCCATACCGGGTACTTTTTGGATGTTTATCAATACGTTCATAGCCTTGCTCCTGAGCGGCGGATGGAGTAAGATAGATTTTTTTCTTTCCTGCTTTATAGCGGTACTGCTTTTCCCATCCGTCTTTCTGTGCTTCTTTATATTCAGAAGCAGTAAATCCTTTTTCTTCTCCGTTTTTTACACAAAGATATTCTTTTTCAGTTTTATATTGCCATGTTCCGTTTTCATTTAATGGACGGACAGTAAGTAGAATATGAGCGTGTGGATTGTGTCCGTCGGTATCATGAATGGCGAAATCGGCACACATGCCCATATCTACAAAGTTTTCTTGAATAAAGTTCTGAAGAAGAGAAATATGACTGTCCTTGTTTAATTCGACAGGAAGTGCTACAACAAATTCTCTTGCCAGTCTGCTGTCCTTTGTTTTTTCAGCAGCTTCTACAGCATTCCAAAGCTGTTCTCGGTCTTTCCATTCAGCCGGAGCCATCGGTGGAAGCATTACTTCCTGATAAATCAGTCCATGTTTTCGGGTATAGTCATGCTGGATGCCATCATAATCATTATACATCCGACTGCAGCTCATATAAGCAGAGGCTGCGACAGCAGACCGCCCGGAACCACGACTGACGACTTTAGCTTGCATATGATAAATTGCCATATCTGGCACCTCCTTTCGATGTTGCTTGCAACAGCGGATAGCCCTCGGCAGAGCGCACGAGCCTGACCAACGGGAAGGATACCACCGCCCGATTTATCGGGTGGTGAGTAAGTGCGCCCTTCGGGAGTATAAATTCTTGGTTTACAATCCTCTTAGTCGGATTATCAGTTCCTGTTTTAGAGTATCTAAATCCATTTCTTTGATATGGGGAGCAACGTTTTCCAGAATTGCTCCTTCTTGAATCAATCTGCGTGTTCTGGCATTACGCTCTTTTTTTCGATTTCTTGCTTCGGCTTCTTCCTGACGGTGTCTTGCCTGTAAAAGTGCTTTTTCTTCAGTTGTCATTGTTTTGTTATCTGCCATATCTGGCACCTCCTTTTATGCCCGTATCCGGGCGTTTTTAGTTTTGATTTTTTTCTATCTGGTACTAATGTTTTGATGGATTGACAGTAGTACATTTCACTTGAAAAATAGTTCGAGAGAATAGCACTACTGTCGGTTGATTGTGATAGTTGTGCAACGGTGTTTTGTCTGCTTTTGGCACGAACAGGTATCACAACAGGATTTTTTTAGCTTCCTGTAGATTTGCAGAAGCATTTTCCTGACGAATGTTACGGTTATTGATACGAACAGGAACACATCTTTCTAAAATACGGTCATAAATTCTTTTGTGTGGTAAATCGGAAGGAGTGTTCAGTTCTTGCAAGGTAAGATTCGTTGTTACAATGAGTGGTTTTTTACTTCGATAACGGCTGTCGATTACGTTGAATACCTGTTCCAGTGCAAATTCTGAATTACGTTCAATCCCAAGATCATCAATAATCAGCAGACTATATCGATTTAAGCTGTCAATGAACTGATTTCTGTCTTCAAAGTGCATCCCGGTAAGTGTGTTCAGAATCCGGGAAAAATTCGTCATAAGAACTGGCACTCCTTTTTCAAGAAGAGCATTGGCGATGCATCCGGCAAAGAAAGATTTTCCGGTACCAACATCTCCCCAAAGAAGAAGACCTGAGGAGTTGGATTTCATTTTTTCCCAGTTGTCTACATAATTGTGTGCCAGTTTCATTTCTGTGTTCATTCCGTTATCCTTATCAAAGGTATAGTCATATAATGCTTTATCCTGTAGACCGATGGCTTTCAGATGTTCGATTTCAAACTGTTTTTCTCGGAGTGTTCTTTGCGCTTCTTCCTGCTCATAAATTTCTCTTTGGCATTTACAAAGAATAGAGGGAAGGAAGATTTTACCTTGTAACATGTGCCTGCTCTGTCTGGGAGTATGGCATTTGGAACAGTAAATCAGCTGATCTTTTTCATTAAAATATTCATCAGATTGAAGTTGTCTGTTTGGTTTCAAGATGTTTGGTTCTTCTATAAATTTTGTCATAATGTTTCATATTCCTCGCTTTCATAAATTCTTTGTTGGGAAAGGGGATTGTCCTGCCTTGCCCAGTTGATGATAGTAGCTGCATGATTCCGGTATTGTTTTCCGGTGGAAGCCATGTAGCCGGATAAACGTTCAATATATTCCTTCCAGTCACTAACGGAATGTTTGATTTCTTCCAGCTCCTGATCGGAAAGAAATACATTTTGAAATTTTCCATATGGCGAGAGGTTCTTTGCTCTCTCATTTTTCGATAAATTATTTTTTTCTCTTTCTTTTTTATTAGTGGACAGTTTTTTGTCTGTCTCAGTGATAGAATTCTGTCTGTTAGAAGGACAGTTTTCTGTCTGTGTCAAAGAAAGTATTTTGTCTGTATGGTGGAAAGTTCCTAACGGAAATTTCACATAAATTCGATTAGGCTGTCCAACACCCTGCCGTTTCCGTAGAATCAACTCACTTTTCTCCAATGATGTTAAAGATGTTTTGATGGTCATCTGACTCTTGTGCATAACTTTTGCCATTGCTTCAATGGTAAAATAGATGAACACATGACCGGATGTGTCTGTCCAACCTTCATTTTTAAGAGAGAGCCTTGCACGATCCAAAAGAATTACATAAAGTAGCTTAGTTGTTTCATTTAGCTCCGTATCCAGAAGAAAACGGGGAAATACCATATAGGGCGGCAGGCTTGTATCGGCTGTCAGAAATTCTGTCATGTGTCCACCTCCTAAATTCGGTTATTCACCGAGAAAATCCCAGTCCACATCTTCTGTATCGGAATTACAGTTTTTTGAATCTGTCAAGGAAGCTTGTTTTGGAGTTCCAATTTGTACCATACCTACGGTCAGACCGGAGAGAAAAAGTGGAAGTGATTGTTTCAGATTTTGTTGAACGCCCTCTACAATTTGATTGATAAATCGTTCTTCTCGTTCCCTTGTTTCCAAATAAGGGTCTTCGGCGATACGATAATATCGGTCAAAGTAATCCACCAAAGCGAGGGAAATTACATGACTGTAGGATTTGAATTCCTGCCGGTTCATAGATTGTAAATATTCCCATGCTTTGCGTTGCAGGTCTTTTTCCAGATTGAAGCGTAGGTTCGTATTTCTGATTTGATTTGACATGGCTTATTTCCCCCTTTTCAGGCTCATATAAGCCAGATTTTCATATCCTTTGGCTGTGGCACAGATATCATCAAGGATTGTGACACGAGAATTATCATAGATTCCAAAGTTACGGACGAGACATCCCCCACCGCCGACTACATACAAACGCATTAAATCGGGATTGTATTCATATTTACGAAGCGTGGAGAATATATCTGCCACATATTGCTTGGCTACCGATGTGATACAATCCAGATATGGAGCTGCAATATCTGCTGTACCGAATCGAAGAATCTGTTCTACAGTAGCTTCCTCGATTTTGACTCCGAATTTATCCAAGATGGCATTTTTTGCAGCAATCATGCATTGGTTTACACCGAGTTTTTCTGTCCAGCATCGGTTTTCCTGTGCTTTCTTATTGTTGATATACAGAATGTTCATAGTGCCATTACCGATATCCGCAAGAAGATTTGTCCCTTTGAAATTACCCAGTTGATTTATAATAGCCGGATACCCCTGTGGATAAAGACTGCATCCAACAAAGTGAATGTGATACTCTTTATTGTTGAAGCGATAGTGAACTTCGGGATTCTGAAGCAGGTAGGAGCGGAATTTTTCACGCTGATTCCGTATCCATGTCAGAGGAAGTCCAGCCGTCAGATGAACATCTGCTTCACGAACGGAGTAGATATTCAATTCTCTTGCAACAGCCATGAGGGTTAGGAGATAATACTCTTCATCCATAGCTTTGTCTGGGATAAATTCTTTGTGACCTTCTCCAATCCGGTAGAATATATCGTTATATTCTAAAATGTTTCCGGTGAAGATAGGTTCTGTTTCATAGGCTTTGATACCTGTTGGTGTGACTGTGTTGGCAGTCTTGATATTGCCGTATCCATGATCTACAGCAATGATTTTGGTGTTTTTGATTTCTCTCATAAAAAATACCTCCATTTTCGTATTGATTTTTTCAGTAGGCTGTACCAGTGTGGTACTGCTTGCTGTGATATAAGCATACGAAAAATGAAGAGAAAAGGCATTGAGTTGAAATTGAGTTGAAATTGAAGAAAAGAGAGGATAAAAATAAGAGTGAAGACATTTATGTAAAATGAGCTTCACTCTTTTGGGAAAGATGTGTTTAAATTATACTTGTTTATTATTTGTGTGTAAGAGGCTTCTTGCCAGAGCAATCCCGACCTGCGGATACAGTTCGTGAATTTCTCGATATTTTTCTTCAATCAATTCCGGTTCGTCTGCCCAGATTTCCGCATAAATTTTCAAGGCTTTTTTAAAATGTATTTTTGCCTGTGAGGTATTTGCTGTGATCAGGCATATATTTCCCAGGGATTCCTGTACCTGAGCATAATCCAGACAGTGGTCTGAATTGTATTCTTTGATAATCCGTGCAAGTTTCTGGAGAGAGGACATGGCACGTTCTGGTTCCTGCATTTCTGTTAATAAGGCAGCGTAATTGCTAATCTGAGGAATGCTGTCATTAGTATAAAGAAGTCCATATTGTTCTAATAGTGAGATGCCCGTTTCCATGTGTTCTCTTGCCAGTTCTATTTGACCTTGCATCCGATAAAGTCCTCCCAGATTTGCATGAAGGTTAGAAACAAGGTGGGCATTATCTTTTGAGGTTTCTTTTATTTGAGTAAGCGCTTCTTTTTCTAACTGGATGGCTTTCTGTGGTTTGGTTTCCAGAGTTGCCTGATAATCCAGTAATAGCGCCCGGTCAGAAGCAGTTCCGTGATTATTTGTTTTTACAAGGAACTTTAATTCTTGAATGATCTCTGTCATGCCTTTTTGATAGTGATATTTTTCCATATACGGAAAGACGTTTTCTAAAAATAACAGGTATTGGAGAATATCATCTTTTTCAATTAGCTGCATGATGTTTTCTATTGTTTGAAACAATTTTTTGTAATAACTGATCTCAACACCGTGCATCAAACATATTTTTTGAAGAGAACTCAATAAGGTGTGACAGTTTGTAACGGAAGGGCTGGTTTCAGAAAAAGCGATTTCCTGAATCATTGGATGCAGAGAAATAGTATGCCGGAGACTTGACTGTACAAAACCTGTCTCAATCAGATCATTCACGTCATTTAAAGTAGGCAGCTCCAGCCATTTGGAAAATATACGGGCAGAAATACCAGATGAAGGCATAAAACACATATTGCACATAATATCCTGTTGTTTCCGTGATAAGGAGTATAACGAAAACAGGGTATGGATATGGTTGTAATAGGTGGCTTTTTTGCTCTGACCATCTTTCATTACTTTAATCTTATCTTCATTATGAAGAGAAGCCTTTTCCTCTTGAAGTTTTATCAATAATTGCTCTGGAGTTAAAATTCCATTTTCCAGAAGTTTGGCTGCCAGTTCGACAGCAAAAGTATGGTAGTGTACAGTTTCTATGATTTTTTCTACGATTACCCGGTTTTCCTCTGCTTCTGAATAAAATACAGATGTCAGTTGAAAAAGAGTGGGTATATCTTTCAGTTCTTTTAATTGAAAACTACAGTATTCAGACAGTTGGCTTCTGGTTGTAAATAAAACCCGACAACGGTATTTTAATACGACTGACAGGCAACTGTCCTGTGTGGATGTGACATTAAAATTGTCTATGATCAGCAGTGTATCAGATTTCAAAGAGCGTAAGAAACGGTTATGTCTTTGAAAACGTTCCTGCTCACTGATTTCTGGTAGATCATCAATAAAATCCATGTCTACAATATCTTGATATAGATTACCGGTGTATTCCATATAGAGAATATTGGTGTACTGTTTTCTGTATTGCTTTGCATAGGCTTTAGCAAGCTCGCTTTTTCCAATTCCGGCAATTCCATAAAGAAATATATGTCGGTTCTCTTCAAACAAAGTATGGAGTTCATCCAGTTCTTCTTCTCTTCCTAGAAAATGACGGCATGGTTTCGGGACTTCGCTGTCCATAATGTAATCCAGAACAATCGGAGATAGAACACCTCCTGCAATCAGTTTTTGATTTCTTGTATCACGTTTAATAAATTGCCGTTCCATACCAAAAGAAAGTACTTTTGCTAAAAACAACAGCCTTGAATCAGAAGGTTTATATAGAGATACAAGTTCCTGCTTTTTTGTATCCGAAATAGTATCGTCCTGTATGAATAACGTGTAAATGTCCTGTATAACCATGTTGCAGTCTGCCATTAAGGGAAGTAAGTTCCGCTGAATGGTTGTTGCCAGTTTTTTCTGATTGCTGGGTTTTGCATAATATGAGGTTATTTTGGGACTGATTTTTGCTTGTCCGGTTATCCAGCGGCAAATCAGACCATTATCCATAGAAAAATCTTCATTTATCGGATCATTCATAAAATCTTCAAATAATTCGTATAAAAAATCAGGTTGGTTCATCTGATTGCTTTCACTGATTTGATTTTTTAGGCATGTGCTAATAGAAGAAAAATCACATCGTTCCAACAGAAATCCCTCCTTTGGTTTTCGTGTTTTATATTCTTAAAGTCTTTTTATTATAACACGAACAAATGTTCTGGACAATAGGAATTGATACTGTATAGGAAGAAAATGAATCTTAAAAACTCAATCTGCGGTCAATTTCAATTCAATGTGATTGGTGCAGAATAATTTTAGAATGTAATCAGGCTTTCGAAAGCCGAATTCAATTCATACAGAACTTTTGTACAATCCTGCCGGCATAGGATGTAGAGAGAACTGTATGCTGAAGGAGGCATATAGCATGAATACGTTATTTGATTCTGCAGAAGTTCTGGATACAAAAAAAGAAATTCAGAAAGAGGATGTAAGCTATGAACATGCAGGATATCAGATTCGAGTGCATTTTAATGGAGAAAAGACATTGACTCAGTGTATTCAGAATCTAACGGAACGAAAAATTGCAGGTTGATTTTTTATAGTTCTTGTTGTAAGATAAAGACAATTAAAGACAATGACCATACAAGACCAATGAAAAGAGGGATAAAATGTATCAGGCAGGAATTTATTGCCGAATTTCCATTGAAGAGCAAAACAAAGAGGGTGAATACAGCAATAGTATTCACTCTCAGATTCAGATGGCAAGAGATTATATTGCAGAGAAGAAGGATATTGCAGAGAAAAAAGTTTATGTAGACGACGGGGCTTCCGGAAGTAATTTTGAAAGAGCTGAATTTCGGAGGATGCTGGCAGATATTGAGCTTGGTGTTATCAATATGGTGATTTTTAAGGATGTATCACGACTTGGAAGAGAACATATTGATACTAACTATTATCTGGGCAAATATTTCCTGGAGAAACAGATTCGGGTTGTTTCAATTCTGGACAATTATGATTCTGTTATTGGAACTTATGATGAAATGTTAGAAATAAAAACTTTGCTGAATGATATGTATTTGAGAGATACATCCAGAAAGATTAAGACAACGATTCAGACCAAAAGAAGTATGGGCGAATATACTCCGAAACAGCCCCCCTTTGGATATGTGAAAAGTAAAACAATTCATAATTATCTGGAAGTTGATCCTTATGCAGCCGAGGTTGTTCGAAGAATTTACAGAATGTATCAAAATGGATTTGGCTGTACGGTTATTTGCAGGACTTTGAATGAAGATGAAATCCCTTGTCCCGCAAAATATAAAAAGGAAGTTTTAAAAACCAATTATGTATGGGATTCGGGAAAAGGTCTGTGGACATCGTCTACTGTAAGTGGAATTTTAAAGAATCCGGTCTATACTGGGGCGGTTGTGATTCGGAAACATGAAAGACCGTCTTATAAGCTGAAATACAAAAAGGCAATTCCCCTGGAAGAAATGGAGCTGGTGCCGGATGCACATGAGGCAATCATTTCTAAAGAAGAGTTTGATAAGGTTCAGCAAATAAGAAAGGGGCGTAGAGTTTCCTATTTTGATAAAAACAATGAACCACATAAATATGTGGGACTGCTCTTTTGTGGGAAATGTAAAACAGCCATGCGAAAACGTTATCTGGCATCTCATAAAGACTATGACGGATATATGTGTGGTTTTCACCAGAAGCAGGGGCAGAATTACTGTGAGCTGAATCATATTACATTTGAAAAGCTGGATGAACTGGTTGTATTTGCAATCAACCAGCAATTGAAACAGATGAAGATGGATATGAAGAATCTGGAAACTCAGATCAGACAGAAACAGCCGGAACTGGATGGTAAAATTGTAAAATTGCAGGCAAAAATAGAAAGGAATCTGGAATATAGAAAACGAGCATATGAGCAGTTTATGGATGAAGTGCTTTCCAAAGATGAATATCTGGAATTAAAACAGATGTATGAAACAGAGAATCAGAAATATCAAAAAGAATTATACAAACTAAACCATGAGGCGCAAAGTCAACAATCAGCTGTAAATGAGACAAAGATGTGGTTAGGGCATTTTAATCGCAGGAAAATAACGGTAAAGCAGCTTACTAGAGAAGTGCTTGTAGAGTTGATTGATAAAATTTATGTTTATCCCGATCAGAAACTGGATATATATTTTAAGTTTGCTTCAATGGAAAATTCAGCAGATAGAATACTTGAGAAAGATAGGGTGATATGATGTATCAGATGGGTGTATATTGTCGTCTGTCGAAGGATGATGGAGAGAATAAAGTCAGTGAGAGTATTGAAAATCAGATGAAACTGATTCGGGAGTATGTGAGTAAATCAGATGATCTGGAAATCGCAGATATTTATATTGATGATGGTTATTCTGGGCTTTATTTTGCAAATAGACCGGAATTTCAGCGGATGATGGAGGATATTTACAAAGGAAAAATCAAGGGAGTTATTACGAAAGATATTTCCCGGCTTGGACGTGAACATATTGAAACCAGTAATTATATAGAACGTGTTTTTCCTTCTTTAGGCGTACGTTACATTGCAATTTTAGATGGTGTGGATTCGGTTTATCACAGCAATGAAGAACTGGCACAGTTTAAGACGTTGTTTAATGATATGTATAGTCGTGATATATCCAAGAAAATCAGAGGTGCATTGACCGCCCAGAAGAAACGGGGACAGTTTATGTCTGGGTTTGCCCCATATGGATATGTAAAAGATCCGGCAGATAAGCATCATTTTCTTATAGATGAAGAAGCAGCCAAAGTGGTACGGAGAATCTTTTATATGAGTCTGGAGGGGTATTCCAGAGATAGTATTGCAAGGAAGCTGAATCAGGAAGGAATTCTGACACCGTCAGAGTATAAGAGAAAGGTGCAGGGATTGAAATATGCCAATGCATTAGAAAAAGCTGGTGCAAAGGGATGGGCATATCCTACAATCAATGTGATTTTGCGAAACAGGGTTTATACAGGAGCTATGGTGCAGCATAAATCTGAAAAGGTTTCCTACAAAGTAGAAAAATATCATTATATTCCAGAGGAACAGCAGTATATTGTGGAAGGAATGCACGAAGCAATTATCAGCAAAGATACTTTTGAGCAGGTACAGGAACTTATGAAGAAAAGAACACGGACACCGGGCTTTAATAGCGAAGTGAGAAAGGTAAATCCATATGCAGGAATTATTGTTTGTGGAGATTGCGGATATAATTTCCAGAGGGTTACTTGTCGGGATGGTTATGAGTGCGGTACCTATCACAAAAAAGGAAACACAGTTTGTTATTCTCATTTCATTAAAAAAGAAGTATTGGATTCTATTGTAAAAAATGAAATCCAAAGACAAGCGGAACTGGCATTGAAAGAAAGTGATAAGGATGAAATATTAAAAGTAGCAGATAGGAAGAAGGAGGTGCAGAGACGATGTGCAGAAGCAGACCAACAGATTGAACGGTTACAAAAAGAACTTGCGGCTGTCCAGAACTATAAAAAGAAAACTTACGAAAATTATGTAGATGGTGTTCTGGATAAAGAAGAATATCTCTCCTATAAGGCAGAATATGAAAAGCAGGATAAAGAGATCAGGGCGAAGATTCAGTTGGCAGAACAAGAGAAAGACAGCTTTGGAGAGGCAGAAGAATCTTATGAAAACTGGATAGAGAAATTTATCAAGTATGGAACATTATCCGAAGTGACAAGAGAAATTGTGACAGAATTGATTGAAAAAATTGTTGTGAATGGAGATAAGAGCATTGATATTGTATTTAAGTATCAGTCGCCTTATCCTGTAGAAAAACAGGCAGTGTAAAGACTGCAAATTTTTTTACAGTAACTTTCCCCTAGTTATAATGAACACATGACGGAACAAGTCTTTTGGAAAGATTTATTGCTGATATTTCAAATTATTGGAAGAGTGTTATCTGTATAGGAAGTGGAAATGAGGGAGCGAGTGCGGGACATACATCGGGACAGGTACAGCAAGACATAGATACGGTTGTGCAACTGGCGATACAGGAGATGGAACAGACTGTAAATTTACAGTTATGGAAACAATATTCGGACGTTATGGAAATTTCTCTGGTTTCCCCATCAGGTGTAAAAATAGGACCTTTTCGGGAAATTTTAGGTTCGCAGAGATTGACGATAGGAGAAACGGAATTACTTGTCTATTATGGTGAGCCAAGTCCGTATAGTATAAAACAGGAAATATATATTGACTTTTTGCCGAGAGATACTTATATTACGGCGGGGATATGGGAAATTGTTTTAACACCACGGAAAATCGTTACGGGAGAATTTGAAATGTGGCTTCCGAGTGAAAATGTATTAAATAAAGGAACTGCTTTTTTATACCCGTCAGAGCAAAGAACATTAACTGTTCCATCAACGGCGGACAGAGTTATATCAGTTGGGGCGTACGATGCGTTGACGTTTACCTATGCCGATTTTTCGGGAAGAGGGGGGGAGGGAAAACCGGACTTAGTTGCTCCGGGAGTTCGGGTTGTTGCTCCGACAAGAGAAGGAACTTATGAAGCAGTAAGTGGAACTTCTTTTGCAACTCCTTTTGTGGCGGGAGCGGCGGCGCTGTTGATGGAGTGGGGAATTGTGAGGGGAAATGACTTGTATTTGTATGGGGAGAAGGTGAAAGCGTATTTACAGCGTGGGGCAAGACCTCTGCCTGTTTTTATAGAGTATCCGAATAAACAGGTGGGCTATGGGGCGTTATGTGTGCGGGATAGTTTACCGCTTTTTTGAAAAATTAATTCGTCTTGCAATGCATGGTATATTATTATATTTTACGGCTATTTGAATTTCCATAGTCTTCCCCCGCTGAATGTGTTATAATAAAAAGCAGTTGTTTCATGATAAACAGAAAAGAAGCAGTTGAAAGGAAATGATGAACATCATGGTAAGAAGTATTAAAAAGCGGGACGGAAGAATTGTTCTGTACGATGAAAGTAAAATAGCATCAGCCGTTTTGAAGGCGATGGAGGCAGCAGGGGAAGGCGATGCCACAGATGCTGCACGGGTTGCGAATGATGTACATATGGAATTAGAAAAACTTCCGGAAGATATGCCTCCTCAGATTGAGCAGGTACAGGATGCCGTGGAGAGAGAACTGATGAAAAACGGGTTTGAGCGATCTGCGAAAAAATTTATTTTATATCGAGCAAAGAGAACCAATATCCGTGAGGCAAATACAAGTCTGATGAAGACGATTGATGAAATCACAAATGTGGACGCTCGTTTAAGTGATATGAAAAGAGATAATGCGAATATTGACGGGAATACATCTATGGGAAGTATGCTGCAAATAGGGGCAGCAGGAGCAAAAAGTTATAATGCTGCTTATTTGCTGACGGAAGAGCAGGCGAAAGCATATTTGAATGGGGATATACATATCCATGATTTTGACTTCTATTCTCTGACGACGACCTGCACGCAGATTGATATTATACGTCTGTTTAAAGGTGGATTTTCAACAGGACATGGTGTGATCCGTGAACCACAGAGTATTCAGAGTTATGCGGCATTGGCGGCAATTGCCATTCAGTCAAATCAGAATGATCAGCATGGAGGACAGAGTATTCCAAACTTTGATTATGGATTAGCGGAAGGCGTCGCAAAAACATTTGTGAAGTTATATACGGTAAGGCTGACGGAGGCGTTGGAAGATGCGCTTGAATCGGATAATGAGTCAGAAGTAGTAAGAGAGATTTTGCAGCAGGCTACAGAAGAGTTTGGACACAGACCGTGTTTGGAGAAAGATGAGGAAGCGTTTGACTCATTTATTGCAGAGGAACTTATCGGAAGATGTGGACTGGATACGCATAGAGCGAAACAGGTTGTAGCGACAACGAGAAGAAGGGCAGTCAGACAGACGGAAAACGAAACATATCAGGCTATGGAAGGTTTTGTTCATAACTTAAATACAATGCACAGTCGTGCGGGTGCACAGACTCCATTTTCTTCCATTAATTACGGAACGGATACTTCTCCGGAGGGACGTATGGTTATTCGTAACGTTCTTTTGGCAACAGATGCAGGACTTGGTAATGGAGAAACCTGTATTTTCCCGATACATATTTTTAAAGTAAAAGAGGGAGTAAACTATAATGAAGGTGACCCGAATTACGATTTGTTTCGGTTAAGTTGTAAAGTCAGTGCGAAAAGACTTTTTCCAAACTATGTTTTTTTGGATTCTCCGTTTAATTTACAGTATTATAAGGAGGGGCATCCTGAAACGGAAGTGGCAACAATGGGATGTCGAACTCGCGTAATCGGAAATTATTGCCATAAAGATAAAGAAATCTCTTACTCCAGAGGAAATCTTTCATTTACATCCATTAATCTTCCGAGAATTGCTATTGAGAGTAATCATGATGAGAAAGTTTTCTATGAGAAACTGGATAAAATGATGGAATTGGTTGCACAGCAACTGTATGATCGATTTGAAATTCAGGCCAAGAAACACGTTTATAATTATCCATTCCTTATGGGACAGGGGGTATGGCTTGATTCAGACAAATTAGGTCCAAATGATGAAGTGCGTGAAGTATTGAAGCATGGAACATTGTCCATCGGATTTATTGGGTTGGCAGAAACATTAACGGCACTTTACGGGCATCATCACGGAGAGAGTGAAGAGATGCAGAAGAAGGGGCTTGAAATTATCGGTCATATGAGAGAATTTACGGACAGAGAATCGGAAAGACGTAACTTGAACTATACCTTATTGGCAACTCCGGCGGAGGGACTTTCAGGAAGATTTGTAAAAATGGATAAGAAACGTTACGGCACTATCAAAAATGTAACGGACAGGGAATATTATACGAACAGTTTTCATATTCCTGTTTGGTATGATATTTCAGCTTATGATAAAATTTATAAGGAAGCGCCATATCACGCACTGACAAATGCGGGGCATATCAGTTATGTTGAATTGGATGGGGATACGGCAAAAAATGTAGAGGCGTTTGAAAGTGTTATCCGTTGTATGCATGATGCCGGAATAGGTTATGGAAGTGTGAACCATCCGGTAGACCGTGACCCAGCCTGTGGATATGTGGGAGTGATTGATGATGTTTGTCCGCGGTGTGGAAGGCGAGAGGGAGAACCGATTAGTGAGGAAAAACTAGAGGAACTTCGTAAATTATATCCGAATATGCCACAGTTTTATGGTTGTGAATAAAGGAGGAAGAGGATATGGAACAGAGAAACAGATTAGGACAGGATGTTGGATTTGAACGTATCAGAAGAATTACCGGATATTTGGTAGGAACAATGGATAAATGGAATGATGCAAAAAAAGCGGAGGAGAAGGACCGTGTAAAACACGGACTTGGAAGAACAGATGCTTAGACTTGCAGGAATTGTAAATGATAGTATTGTGGACGGACCGGGAATAAGGATAACAATATTTGGGCAGGGCTGTCCGCATCACTGTCATGGTTGTCAAAATCCGGAAACATGGAACGATGCAGGTGGAAATCTTGTAGATGAGAAGGATATTGTGCAGATGATACAGACAAATCCGTTGGCAAAAGGAGTGACTTTTTCCGGTGGAGAACCGTTTGCACAGGCTGAAGGTTTTGGTGTTTTGGCGGGATTATTGAAAAATAAGGGATATGAAGTGGCAAGCTATTCCGGATATACATTTGAGGAATTGTTAAATGGCACGGAAGAACAGAAAGGACTTTTGCGGAAGATAGATGTGTTGATTGACGGAAGATACGAAGAGGACAAGAGAAGTTTAAACATTATCTATCGGGGAAGTACAAATCAGAGAATTATTGATGTGCCGAAAAGTTTAGCGCAGGGAAAGGCAGTTGAAATAACGGGCGGACGCTGGGCAGGAGAATATTTATAGAGGTGTCGCATGGCGGCACCTCATTTTAATGTGTATATAAATTATAGGGTAACTAAAGTTGGTGTATGTCCGGTATAGACAAGAAATTTTTCTAAAATATCAGAAGTTTTAATTTTCAGGCTGGAAGTATTTATACAAGGATGACAGCCGATATATTCATCTTTTAACAAATCTTGATCGATAAGTAAAGTCACTTCTTTTTGTGAATCATTCATTAGGCCAAGCACACTGACTGAACCGGGAGTAATATCGAGAAATTTCTCCATAAATTCCGCTTCGGCAAAGGAAAGACGGGAAATACCAAGTTGTTTTGACAAATCCTTTGTGAGAAATTTTTTATCTCCGGGCATCAGAAGGAGAAAAAAGTTAGTTTTCTGACGATTGCACAGAAAAAGATTTTTGCACATGGTTACCTGTAGTTTTTCATCTATTTTTTGGCAGGCTTCCATTGTATCTGCAACTTCGTGATCCATACGTTCAAAAGGAATTTGTAGTTTTTCTAATAGTTCATATACCTGCATTTCCTTTGGAAGTCTGTTGTTATTTGCGGGAGCGGTTGTAAATATTTTGTCCATAGTGGGAATCCTCCTTATATATATGTCTGTTGCCAGTATAGACAATTTCAGGAAAAATGACAAGTTGAAGAGGAAAAATGTTCGTGATAAAATAGTAAGTCAGAAGAAATAGAAGAAGGGGAAGAAATGAGAAAGTTATTAAAATATTTAAAGCATTACAAAAAAGAGAGTATTATAGGTCCTTTGTTTAAATTACTTGAGGCGTGTTTTGAATTGACTGTTCCAATTATCATGGCAAGAATGATTGATGTGGGGATAAAAAATCAAAATATGACATTTGTGTGGAAAATGGGAGCAATTTTAGTCGCCTTCGGTGTACTTGGACTTGTATGTTCCCTGACCGCACAGTATTTTGCTGCAAAAGCGGCAGTTGGCTTTGGAACAGAACTGAGGGAAGAGTTTTTCAAACATATAGGAACACTCTCCTATCGGGAATTGGATATGGCAGGTAACGCAACGCTTGTGACAAGAATAACAAGCGATATTAATCAGGTACAATCGGGAGTTAATCTTGTATTACGATTGTTTTTACGCTCTCCGTTTATCGTAGTTGGTGCGATGGCAATGGCATTTACCATTAGTGTAAAACTGGCATTGATTTTTGTTGTGGCAGTACCGATTTTATCCATAGTTATTTATGGGATTATGATATGGACAATTCCTTTATATAGAAAAGTACAGAAAAGACTGGAAAAAATTATGTTAATGACAAGGGAAAATCTTTCAGGTGTTCGTGTTGTCAGGGCATTTCGTACGCAGGAAAGAGAAAAAGAAGAGTTTTGTCAGCAAACAAAAAATCTGATGAATATGCAGACTTTCGTAGGGAAAATATCTGCACTTCTAAATCCGGTAACTTATTTGATTGTAAACGGAGCGACTATTTTAATTGTATGGTTTGGAGGAAAGGAAGTTTATTATGGAAATCTTTCGCAGGGGGAAATAGTGGCTCTTGTAAACTATATGTCACAGATTTTGCTTGCTCTTGTTGCTTTGGCAAATTTAATCATTACTTTTACAAAGGCATTGGCATCTGCGGAGCGCATTAATGAGGTTTTTGCTTTGAAATCTTCTATTGAAAATGGATTTGAGGAAGAGGGAGGAAATAGTGAGAAACAAATTGAACTCAATAAGGTAAGCATGATGTATCATGGTGATAAAGAAGAAGTTTTAACGGATATTACTCTCGCCGTAAAAAAGGGTGACACAATTGGTATTATTGGAGGAACAGGTTCAGGAAAAACGACCCTTATTAATCTTCTTCCACGATTTTATGATGTGACTGCAGGAAGTGTGAAAATAGACGGAAAAAATGTAAAAGAATATGATTTGAAAACGCTGCGTGAAAAGTTCGGTATTGTGCCACAGAAGGCGGTTTTATTTCATGGGACAATCCGTGATAATATGCTATTAGGAAATGAAAATGCTTCCGATGAGGAGATTTGGGAAGCGCTTCGTATAGCACAGGCAGATAATGTAGTAAAAGAAAAGGAAAAAGAGTTAGATACGATTATTCAGGAAGGCGGAAAAAATTTATCCGGAGGTCAGAAGCAGCGTTTGACAATTGCAAGGGCTTTAGTTAGAAAACCGGAAATATTGATTTTAGATGACAGTACATCAGCGCTTGACTTTGCAACAGATGCAAAATTGAGAAAAGCAATAGCGAATCATACAGATTCTATGACAGTTTGTATTGTTTCACAAAGAGTTATGTCTATGATGAGGGCTGATAAAATTTTTGTCTTGGATAAAGGAAAACTTGTGGGAAACGGAACACACGAGGAATTGTTGAAAACCTGTGAAGTGTACAAAGAAATCTGTTCTTCACAACTTTCTAAAGAGGAGGTGGCTCGTCATGCGTAAACAATATGATACGATTAGGAAAGTAATTCGTTTACTAAAACCGTATTTGCCGATTTTGATTTTATCTTTGGGATTTGCGGTGGCGACGGTTATCTGTACACTTTATGCACCTATTCTTATTGGGCAGGGTGTTGATTTGATTTTGGAAAAAGGGAAAGTGGATTTTCACGGAATAAAGGATATTTTAATAAAATTGGCGGGAGTAACTGCTATAACAAGCCTCACGCAATGGCTGATGAATTTATGTAATAACAGAATAACTTATCGTGTAGTGAATGATGTGCGGACGGATGCCTTTGCCCATTTACAAAAATTACCGTTAAAATATATTGATGCTCATCAGTATGGTGAACTGATGAGCAGGGTTATTACAGATGTGGAGCAATTTTCGGACGGGTTATTAATGGGATTTTCTCAATTGTTTACCGGAATTGTTACCATTGTTGGAACACTTATTTTCATGGTATCTATCCATTTTCAGATTTCACTGATAGTTATTCTGATTACACCGCTTTCTTTCTTCGTGGCAGGTTTTGTAGCGAAGAAAACATATATGATGTTTAAGAAACAGTCAGAGGTAAGAGCAGAGATGACATCTCTCACAGATGAAATCGTAGGCAATCAAAAGACGGTTCAGGCGTTCGGTTATCAGGATAGAGCAATGAAACGTTTTCAAAAGGTCAATGAAGAATTGAAAGATTGTAGTGTGAAGGCAATCTTCTTTTCCTCTATAACGAACCCTACAACACGTTTTATTAATGGACTTGTCTATGCGGGGGTAGGAATTACAGGTGCGATTTTTGCCATTCATGGAAGAATTAGTGTTGGTCAACTATCCAGTTTCTTAAGTTACGCAAATCAATATACAAAACCGTTTAATGAGATTTCCGGTGTTGTTACAGAACTGCAAAATGCATTGGCGTGCGCAAGACGCGTGTTTGATTTTATGGAAGAGCAGGAAGAAAAGGAAGATGCGAAAGGAAAGGAAGTGTTGGGAAAGGCATACGGAAATGTGGAGTTAAAAGACGTTTTCTTTTCGTATGAGCCGGAAAAAGAGTTGTTAAAAAACTTAAATCTAAATGTACGGGCAGGGCAGAAGATTGCCATTGTAGGACCTACAGGATGCGGGAAAACAACATTGATTAATCTTCTCATGCGTTTTTATGATATAGATAGAGGACAAATGATTGTCAGTGGCAGGAACGTGCAGGATATAACAAAGGATAGTCTTCGTGCAAATTATGGAATGGTTTTGCAGGAAACATGGTTGAAATCATGTAGTATTGCAGAAAATATTGCATATGGAAAGCCGGATGCGACAAGGGAAGAGATTGAGCAGGCGGCGAAAAGAGCATTCGCTCATGGCTTTATACAGCGTATGGAAAATGGCTATGATACAGTTATTGCGGAGGAGGGGGGAAACCTTTCCCAAGGGCAGAAACAGCTGATTTGTATTGCGAGGGTTATGCTTCAACTTCCGTCCATGCTTATTTTGGATGAAGCAACTTCATCTATAGATACAAGAACGGAAGTGAAAGTACAAAACGCTTTCCAACAGATGATGAAAGGAAGGACAAGTTTTATTGTGGCACACAGACTGTCAACCATACAGGAGGCAGACTGTATTTTAGTAATGAAAGACGGAAATATTATTGAGCAGGGAAAACACGAAGAGTTATTGGAACAAAATGGTTTTTATGCAAAACTGTATAAAAGCCAGTTCCATTAAAGAATTTGGCAGGTAAGACGGGTAATATAATCTTCCTCTTTTTGAAAAGTAAGGCTGTCAAATACATAGTCTTCATAGAAATATTTTCCGAGGGTGATAGAGTTGTCCCCGGCAAAGCGGAGCATTTTTTTATAAGTATTTCCCATTGTTTTCCAATGCCCTTTATGGTAAGCAACAAGATAGGGGGCTGTCGGGAAATAGA
>NZ_BAAHSI010000025.1:0-7701 GCF_054601575.1 Faecalimonas canis
GGCGGGTGGATATTTATTGCGTACTTTAATAAAGCTATCAGTTTTTTGCCTTTTTATGCGGTTTCTTTTACTGCGAACAGGTGGCTTCCTGTTCGCTCATTCTGTATTTTTGCGTGCAGTTTATTTAGATTATATCCCATGCACAGTAAAAGAATCTCCAGTTTCACTTTGGTTTTCCCACGGAGCAGAAATCTTTGGAATTCATAGTCATTTTTTAGAACTCCGAATGCTCCCTCCACTTGTATCGAGCGATTCATCCGGTATAAGATTCCCTTTTCGCTCAGGATATTTTCATAAGATTCCTGACGCTTCTCTAAGAAACTTTTGGAGATGTACAGACGTTTATTCCCTTTAGCACGGGTACATCTTTCTTTATACGGACAGCCTGTACAGTCTTCGCATTCATAAACGGTCACTTCTGATTCATAGCCACTCTTACTTTTCTGTTTTTTTATGAAAAGAGGTTTTAGTTTCTTCCCAGCATGGCATATATAAGTGTCTGTTATTTTATCATATCCCATATTTTCCCGTTTGCTGATATCCTGTTTGAAACTGCGCTTTTTCCATTTCTCATAGGTCTGCGGTTTGATATACGGTTTCTGTTTCTGCTCCCGCAGATATGTGTAAGCTTCCTCGCTCTCATATCCCGAATCCGCAGTCACACTTGGATAACGGAATCCCACTTTTTTCTCCATTATCTCCAGAAAGGGAACCAGTGTCCAGACATCATTCCGATCCTGGAAAATATCCGTTGCAATAATATATTCACTGTCTACACCAATCTGCACGTTATATCCCGGCTTCAACTGTGCGTTTCTCATGTGATCATCTTTCATGTGCATAAATGTAGCGTCCGGATCTGTTTTACAATAATTATTCCTCCCCTGGAAACTGGCTGTATGCCAGTCATAAACAGTCTGGCGTTCCAGAAAACGGCGGAACAACTCCAGATACCTCTGGTTCCGGCTTTTGCGTCTTCCTCTTCCATGTACAAAAACGGTATGCTGTTCTTCACATACTTGTTCTATAAAACAGCATATCTTCTGAATATCTTGTGTTCTGGTTTCTTCCGATACACAGAAAGACTGTAGGTACTCCCGGTTCAGTAGGGTGACCGCCTCCTGTATTTTCAGGAACATCTTTTCTTCCCATTTTCCAACCGATTTCTTCCATACAAACGTATATTTATTGGCGCAGGCTTCCAGTTTCGTACCATCTATAAATACGGTTTCTTTTGATAGTTCACCCATTTGTTCCAAGCGACGTACCATCTGATAGAACAGGTCTTCGCAGGTGTCTGCCAAAAATCCAGTACGGAACCTTGCAATCGTGCTGTGATCCGGTGCTTTTTGGCCAGCAAGAAGCCACATAAAGTTAATATCACGTTTACACGCGGTTTCAATCTTTCTGGAAGAATAGATATTTTGGGAATAAGCATAGATCAGGATCTTGAACATGGTCTTTGGGTCCACTGCCGGATTTCTGCCTTTGGCAGAGTAAGCCTGATACAGCAAACTGTAATCTAAATCCTCCAATTCGTGGCTCAGCAGTCGAACAGAATCATCATCAGGAACCAAACCTTCCAAATTTAATGGCAAAACCAGTTGATAAGGCTCGCCGAATTCGGTATAATTTTTATGGTATTTTATGTATTTGGTCATACTTAATTATACCATGGATTGCGGACTCTTCGGAGTCCGTTTTCTGCTTTTAGGCATAAAAAGGGAGCTATTGCTCCATAGATGATTACTCATCTATTTTGCAACAGCCCCTTTTAATGTATGGAAAACTTCATTTTTACATAATAAAAATATTTTTATGAGATAATGAATTTCTAAAAGGATATTGCTATGGCAAAAAAATAGCAGTATCATTAATGCATAATATATTTTCAGAGAGGATGATTGGGATGAGTAAAACTTTAGTGGTATATTTTAGTGCAACAGGAACAACAGAAAAACTGGCAAAAAAACTGTCATCTGTAACCGGGGGAGATTTGCATGAAATCGTACCGGAAACATTATATTCATCTGCGGATTTGGATTGGCATAACAAGATGAGCCGCAGCAGTATAGAAATGGAAAATAAGGCATTTCGTCCGCCGGTAGCTAATGAAGTGGAACATATGGAACAGTATGATAAGATTTATATAGGCTTTCCCATTTGGTGGTATGTTGCTCCAACAATTATCAATACGTTTTTAGAAAAATATAATCTTGAAGGTAAAACGGTTATACCGTTTGCAACATCAGGAGGCAGTGGCATGGGAAATACAAATAAAGAGTTGAGTGTTTCCTGCGTGGGAGCAGATTTGCAAGAGGGAAAGGTATTTTCAGTTCATGTGGATGAAGATGAACTGAAGGAGTGGGTGTCTTTATAAATAATTTGAATATGTGGAGGCATAATGATACTATATACCATATTCTATAAAAAGAAGGCAGATTGAAGGGATAAAAATGAAACAGAGATTTAAAATTCATTGGAAGGCAATGAAAATGGAGATAAAAGAGCATAAAAGTTCGTTCATTGTCTATATGGTATTGAGGGCGTTAGTTATTCTTATTATGATATTACAGATTTTAAATAAGAATTACGAAGATGTATTTTATTGCGTGCTGACGCTTTTGCTTTTGGTTGTGCCAAGTTTTCTGCAAGTGGAACTAAAGATAGAATTGCCTACCACTCTTGAGATTATTATATTGCTTTTTATTGTGGCAGCGGAAGTTTTAGGAGAAATCGGTTCATATTATACAAAGATACCGGGCTGGGATACGATGCTTCACACAATTAATGGTTTTCTTGCGGCGGCAATTGGATTTTCACTTGTGGATATTTTAAACCGTAACAAGAAAGCGAAATTTAATTTATCTCCGTTGTATATGGCGATTGTGGCGTTTTGTTTTTCCATGACAATTGGAGTTATGTGGGAATTTTATGAATGTACGGTAGATACATTTTTGGGAATGGATACACAGAAAGATACAGTTGTGCATAGCATTTCTACAGTTATGCTTGACCCAAACGGAGAAACGAATGTGGTACATATTGATGACATAAATGAGGTAATCGTCAACGGACAGGAACTTGGACTTGGAGGTTACTTGGATATCGGTCTGAAAGATACGATGAAAGATTTGTTTGTAAACTTTATCGGTGCGGTTGTTTTCTCTATTATCGGTTATTTTTATGTGAAACGAAGGGGCGAGGGGAAATTTGCGAAAAAATTCATCCCAAGGCGAAAACAGGAGGAAAGTGATTATTTGAAGATTGCCTGTGAAGTTTCAGAAGAAACATTGACGGAGAAAAAATAATTTGGTATAATTTTTGTGTTGAAAGTATAGAATATATTATCAACATAAAATGGCGCCATAGCCAAGTGGTAAGGCAAAGGTCTGCAACACCTCTATCACCAGTTCAAATCTGGTTGGCGCCTTTAGAAAGTCGGGAGAATATCTCGGCTTTTTTGTATGGTAAAATATTGAAATCCTTAATTGTATATGCGAAAATAAAGATATATAACAAATAAGGAGGATAAATAACAATGAAAAAAAGAAAATGGTCGGCACTTTTATTGTCAGTTGCAATGGTATTGACAATGCTCCCGACTACAGCATTTGCAAAAGAAACAAAGGCTGAGGCTTGGGACGGAAAAACAACAGATACTTCATGGTATGCAGTAGACAAAAATATGTATGAAATCAGTAATGCAAGTCAGTTGGCAGGTTTGTCAAAACTGGTAAGTGACGGAACAAATTTCAAAGGAAAAACAGTTTCTCTTGCAGATGACATTGACTTAAACAACAAAGAATGGACACCTGTAGGAAAAGAAGGAAAAAGTTTTCGGGGAACATTTGACGGTAAAAGTCATGTTATCAGTAATTTGAGTATCAACACTCCTAGAAAAAGTGATGTCGGTCTGTTCGGATATACTTCCGGTGGAGCGGTAAAAAATGTGGAAGTACACAATGCTTCCGTAAAAGGAAGAATGTGCGTAGGCGTTATTGCGGGAACGCCGTATACGGCAGACTACGAAAATGTTACAGTTAGCGGTAAAGTAATTGTGGAAGGATACGCTTACGTAGGCGGCGCCTGCGGAAAAAATGCTTACGGCGATTACACGAATGTGGATGTGACGGGAGATGCGGGCAGTTATGTGAAAGCCGAGAGTGAACAATACCGTACATATGTGGGCGGTCTTGTAGGATTTATGGGCGAAGGTAACCAGACGGTCAAAGACTGTGACGTAAAAATCGACGTAATCGGTTCTACCTGCGATGTGGGTGGAATTTTAGGTATTCTTCATTATGGAAATACATTGAAAAACTGTACATATGAAGGAAGTCTTACCCTCACCGCGCCGGATGCCGAGGACGGAAGCGAATTTGGCGCTTTGGTAGGAACGATTTATAACGGACAGGATAAAGTCAATACGACGATTAAAGGTTGTGAAGCGACTGTACACAAAGCGACTTCAGGCGGAAAAGACGTGACGGACGTAATTACACCGCACGGAGATTTTTACAATAAGACAGAAAGCGGAAGTCAGGAAAACATTACGGTGGACGCAACCATTAACGGTTCCCATGTCGCAATGACGAATGCGGTTGCAAAAATCGGAGATGTGGAATACAAAACGTTGGCAGAAGCGTTTAAAGCGGCAAAAAGCGGAGATACCGTTGAAATTTTGCGTGATGTTGACGTGAACGTCTGGAACCAGATAAATAACGTCAAAAATATTTCCGTAAAAGGAAACGGACACACACTCAATATCGCAAAAGTAGAATCGCTACAAAACGGAGATTACCTGTTCTATAACGCGGATGAATTGAACGTGTCTGATTTAAATGTTAACTTTACGACAAGCGGAAACGGATTTTGCATAAATTCGGGCAGACTGGAAAACGTTCATATGACGGGAGCGCCAAAGCAGAAAAGCGATTACGCGGTATTTGTCGGCACAGGCGACAAAGTAGAAATAGACAACTGTTCCTTTAAAAACTTCGGAACTGCAATCTACAGTCAGCCGACGGCAAGCGATAAGGCGACAGCAGATATGTATGTGACAAATTCACAGTTTACGGATTGCAAAATGACAATATGCAGTTATGCGGCAAATACGGTTTTCACAGGCAATACGGTTACGGGAAGCGAAGAACTTTCTTTTGCCGCAAAAGCGGATACCGTAAATCAAGACGCAAACGTTACATATGTGCTTACGGGAAATACATTTAACGACGCAGGAAAGATTTGGTTCTATGGGGCAAATGCGGATAACGTTGTTTTCAATAAAAATAAAGTTTTAGGAAATACATATATTTCTACGGAAGATATGGCGGAGGGCGTACTTGACCTGAACTATAACTACTGGGGAGGAAACGCGCCGAGCGATAAACAGGTAGTGGATAACAACGATAAAGTTTCGGTTGAAAAATCTATCTACTACATTAACGTGAGAATGTCCGATAAAGATTTGAACACCTATGTTCCTTTGGACAAGATTGTGCTGAATAAAACGGAATTGAAGTTATATGTAAATGAGAGCGAACAGTTAGTTGCCACATTTATTCCGGAAAATGCGACGGATAGAAATCTTGTATGGACGAGCAGCGACGAAAAAGTAGTTACGGTAGATGAAAACGGAGTTGTTACGGCAAAAGGCATCGGTACGGCAGAAATTACCGTTACTTCCGAGGACGGCAAAACAGCGGTATGTAAAGTTACCGTAGAAGAGAAAAAAGACGAGAAACCGTCACCGAAACCGGAGAACCCGAGCAAGCCGAATGAACCGGGACAGGCTGACAAACCGAGTACGCCGGAAAGCCCGAAAACAGCGGATGACAACAGTATTCTTCTTTATCTGATGCTTGTTTTGGCAGTGGGAACGGGAATTGTTGCTTACATCAGAAAAAGACGCCGTTTCATTGGATAATTTATAGTTGACTTTTCCCTATACTATCTATATCATTACATACAGTATATTTTATTTAGAGGTAGGGAAGTTTATGGATTACAAGAGAATAGTGCAGGGCATTTTGGACATCGGGGAAGCAATGCTGATTAATGGGGCGGAGAACTTCCGACTGGAAGACAGTCTTTACCGTATGTGCAAAAGTTATGGGTTCGTAAGATACGATGTATTTGTTATTCCGAGTAACATTCAGATTACGGTGGAAACTCCGGAGGGGGAAATTATTACGCAGATTCGTCATATTGAAAATGCGGATATAGATTTCGACCAATTAGATTATTTGAATAATTTATCCCGTTATGTCTGTCAGCATACGCCTGATGAGAAAGAACTGCGGGAAAAATATTTAGAAGTCGTCAACAGACCGGCACAGCATCCGGCGATTAAATATTTTGCAGCGGTTATGGGCGGAACAGGGTTTGCCGTGTTCTTCGGAAGTAATTTTCAGGACGCTATTGTCGCGGTTATCGTATCGCTGATGATTGTAATTGTAGGCGGCTGGTTAAGCCGAAGAGAAGAAAATCTTCTCATTTACAATGTGGTTTTATCGTTTTTGTCAGAAGTGATTATTATTCTCTGCGTACGCGCGGGTCTGGGCGATCACCCCGAGCGTATTATGATTGGGATTGTCATGCTTTTGATTAGTGGTCTGAGTACGACAAACGGAATACGGGAATTATTACAGAAAGACTATATTTCAGGTTCGATTAACATTATGAACTCGATGCTCGGGGCAGCGGGAATTGCATTTGGAACGGCTTTTGCCATGTTACTGTTGGACGGGGTTTCGGCAGAGGGATTTATTTTAAATCACAATATTCCGGTGCAGTTAATAGCGTGTACGATTGCCTGTGTGGGATTTGCCTTTTGGTTTAAAATCAGAGGAAAACAGGTTCTTTACTCAGGCGTGGGGGCGTTTATCACATGGGGAATTTATCTGCTTGTGTATGAATGGAAACCGAGCAACTTCTTTGCAACGTTGGTAGCGGCAGTGTTTGTTGCCGGATATGCTTTCGTTATGTCGAGAAAGAATAAAGCTCCGTCAACGATTTTCCTGACGGCGTCCGTGTTCCCGCTTATTCCGGGACCTAACTTATATTATATGATGTACGGATGCGTAAGCCGTGACATCGGTATGGCGTTTAGCGAGGCGATTATTTTGCTTGCAACCTGTCTTGCGATTGCGTTTGGATTTAATATTGTGGATGTGATTGCCAGAGGGGCAATGCGGGCAATGAAAAAAGAATATTATGTCGGTAAGAAATCTTAGCGGGGAAAAGGCTTTCCATGAAATGTTCATGGGAAGTCTTTTTGTTTGCGCGCCATGGGCGCGCTCTAACGGGTGTAAGTCCCGAACATGCCCAGATAGTGGGAAGTGTATAGCTGAACAGCAAGGGTGTCCATCGTGAGGTGGAATCTGAAGGAAGTTGTAAGCAAATCTCTGGTCCGACGGATAGAAATCACATATAAGGCTAGGCTGTGAGAGATAAGTTGGCAAAAGACAACGAAGTCTAATAACTATCACATTTGTAGCAGCAGAGTAGATGTGGCGGATATATGGAGAGAAAGAGCGTGCACCTTAAGCGTGGAGGTCTCACAGAGGTTTCATTAGCCTAGTAACAACGAACTGTGAGAAGTCAGCAGAGCCCATAGTAGTGAAGAAGTTCCTGTAATGGGGGTGAAGCGAAGGGGCGAACACTCAATAAGTTTGAGGATGTCTCGAATTGCAGAAA
>NZ_BAAHSI010000026.1:0-46805 GCF_054601575.1 Faecalimonas canis
ATTGTCTATACTTAAATTTCTTTATTTTATTCATATCTTTCAGGCAAAAGTAAAAATTTATCTAAAAAAAGTATAATATGTAATCATTCCGACAGCAAATAATAAAAGTAAACATTCGCCCCATATATTGATATACATACCTGCTATTTTTCCTTTTATTATTCCTCTTTTTTGTTGAACAGAATAATACAACTCTACTTCTTTCCCTTTTTCTTTTCTATTAAATTTTTCTTGCAGCATAGCCACATTTCTTGGACGAATATTCCAAGTATGTAATGTGGGAACAAAAGTCGTATTTTCCTCATCTTCCAATGCAACAACCCAAGTATATACTCGACAGTCCCCTACCCTATACAAATATGTACTTCCCGTACGCAATAAACCTACTACTCTTCCTTTTCTTAAATCTTTCTTTTTTACTATTTTTCTAATTTGTTTCCAGTCCTTATATCCTTCCCAACTGATTACTATTAAACTAGCAACACTAAAAATCCATACAAACTTCATACCCTCTCCTTTGCTTTTATAAGCAACTTGAAATTCTGCTTACTTTTTAGAAAAAATATGCTTCAAAAATACATACATTACAATAGCAAAGGCAATCAAATATCCAAACGCCCCCAGCGCCGGAATCCCCCAGATTTTCGGTTTCATGTTCGTCGTACATATAATGCTGGAACTAATCAAAAGCGCCATTACCCAAAGTCCCATTACTATATTTCGCACGAGTCTTCTCAGAAGTCTTTCCAATTCCATAGAAGCGTGTAAATCTAGATTAATCTTTGTCTGCCCTTTCAAATACCCCTGTAAAATATCAGAAATCAGCGATGGAATATTTAGCGCCTTATGAAATGAACGATAAATTGTTTTTCCACTGTTTTTTAATTCCTGTTTCCAATCCTTTTCTTTTAGCATTTTTCCTGCCATATGTCTGGAAGCAATCTCTACCATATTTAATTGTGGGGCAATGTCAGCAATCACGCCTTCCATGTGCGTCATCCCTCTGGCAAGCATCGTCAAGCCATGGGGCATAATAATTTTATTCTCTTTCATTACATCCATAAGACTCATTGTCACTTTGGCTATATCAATATTTCCCATTTCTGCATTTCCATACTGTGTAAGCAGATTACTGATACCTTCATACAGACAACTCTGGTCCGGCGCTTCCTTAAAATCACCGAGAGCCATTACTGCATTTTGAATCATACCGATGTCACCTATCGCAATTCCCTCTACTGCTTTTCCGATTAACTCTCGATCCCGTTCTGTCAAGCGTCCCATCATCCCCATATCAATCCAAATAATTTTTCCATCCCGAATTTTCACATTGCCCGGATGGGGATCTGCATGAAAAAATCCGTCATCCATTACCTGCTTAATATAGTGGTCAATCAATTTTATTCCAACTTCTTCCAAGTCATATCCGTCAGCCAAAAGTTTCTCTTTATCATCTACGGCATATCCGTTAATATATTCCATAACAAGAACGTAATGGTTTGTATATTCGTGATATAATTTCGGCACTCCAACAAAAGCAATATCTTTATTTCTCCGGGCAAATTCTTCCAAATTTGCCGCTTCTGTAAGAAAATTCATTTCCTCTTTCGTAACAGCCCACAGTTCATCCAATACCATATCCAAATCGACCATATCTTTTAAACTGACCGGTGGAAGTAATTTTACAGCACGATGCAAAAGTCCTATATCTCTTGACATCTTGTCATAAATCCCTTTTCGCTGTATTTTCACAACAACTTCTTCACCGGTCTTTAATGTTGCCTTGTGAGCCTGTGCAATCGAGGCAGAACCAAGCGGTTTTTCATCAATTGCAGAAAAGATTTCTCTCCACGGACATTCATATGCTCCCTGTAACACTTCCTCCACTTCCGAAAATAGCATCGGCGGAACTTCAGAGCGAAGTTTCATTAACTCATCACAATATCGTTTCGGCAAAATATCAGAGTGCATGGACATAATTTGTCCCAACTTAATAAAAGTCGGTCCAAGGTCCTCCAAAATTAAACGTAGTTTTTCCGGAGATACTCCTCTTGTAATATTATGTTTTCGGAGTACCTCCGTCATTTCTTTCAATCTTTCTTTATATTCCTGCCGATTCATCTTTCACATCTTCCTATTCTGCCCGTTCATTCTCCGCTTCTTCTTTTTCCATTGCGTGTAATCTTTCTTTTAAATCTGCTATCTGCTCCGGTGTCATTTTTTCCAAAAGTTCATCCAATTCCTCCGGTGATGATGGTTTTACTGAAACATTTACATTTTCCTTAACTGTCTTTTTAATATTATGTTTCAGTTCTTCATTCAACGCCTTCCCCTGCTCCACTGTCAGTTCACCTTTTTCCACCATATCATCCAACAACTCTTTTGATTTTTCTGCTGTTGTTGCTACCGCACCAATACCTGCTAATAATAATTTTTTAATGTTTTCTCCAAAACCTTCCATAATAATAACTCCTTTCTTATTACAACCTCATTGTCATATAAGCGCCAAAATTTTCGGAACAAAAATAATAATTCCTACTCCTGCCGCCATAAGCGCCGCAATCAGAACAGCGCCCGCAGCCGTATCCTTTGCAAGTTTTGCAAGTGGTTTTCTCTCTTCCGTAACCAAATCTACCACCGCTTCAATTGCCGTATTGACAAGTTCCAGTGAAAGAATCAATCCAAACAATATCAGACATATGCACCATTCAACTATTGAAATTTGTACCAAAAATCCTGCTGCCACAACACATATCATTACCAAACAATGAATTTTCATGTTCCTTTCTTTCTTAATTCCGGCAAAAATTCCTTCAAAAGCATATCCAAAACTTTTATATAGTGGATTTTTCTTTTCCTTCTTCATACTTTCACCTTCTTGTCCCAGATTTTCTTTTATTATACTACAAAATCAGTTTTTAGTGGTATTTTTTAGTTATTTTTCATATTTTCTTTGTTTTCACAAAAACTTTTGTTTTTATAAAAGGGACAAAACAAATCATCAGCGAAATAAGAGCCAATGTTGCAACTATATAGGCATTTTTTTGATTTGTATCTACCAATATATACGAACTATTTATCAAAAAATGCAAAAATGCCACTAACCAAACACTTTGTGTTTTTTCAAAAACATACCCTAAGAATATTGCGAAACATATACAAATACCTATTTGAAATATATTTTGTATAATCCAACTATCAGGTAAATAAAAAAACATGGAAACCGGAACGTGCCAAATTCCCCATATAATACCTAATAAAACTATTCCCTTTTTCATTCCATATTTCTTTTGCAAAAGTGGCTGCAAAAATCCTCGCCAACCATACTCCTCACCTATAAAAAATATGTATGTTAAGAAAAAAGTTATAACAATAAACGGGCTTTGTATAAGCATAACTAAATATTCTTTTATTATATTGGCTTTTCCGCTTATTCCTAACAACCATTGCATTCCCCATTGCAAAATGCAAGAACTAAATAGCAACAATATAAGTAAGCCTGCATATATAAACCACTGTTTTATCGTTGCTGTACCTATTGACATTTTGTATGTTCTTAATTTCTTATCTTCTTCAAGTAAATAGCAGACAGAACATACAGCTAACCCAACTGCCATAACAATTTTTCCCCACAACTCCGACTCCCAAAAAAGATTTCCTATACAACCGCAAACACTCAATAGAGTAACTCCCAAAAATCCGTTAAAAAATTTTTTTGGGACTTCACTGCCTTCTGTTTTCGTTTTCAAAATGGATATAACGGCTGCCGCCATTGGCAAAAGCATATAAACATTAACATAAAACGTCATATCCATACCTTTATTGAATGCAAATTTCATCAAAACACCAAAACCAAATGTCAATCCTATTTCTGTGAGCATAAATATTTTAAACGCCTTATGTTCTACTTCGTTCCACATACGAACCTCTCCTTTGCTAAAATTTTTCTCGTACTATCCCTAAAAAACTCAAAAACTCTAATTATAGTCTGAGTTTTATATCTATCACATTTTTATTTTAGATTTTTCTTATTTAATTGTCAAATTATTATTCTTTTTTAATTTATTTCATACAAAAAAGACTGACGCATCACTGATGCACCAGCCTTTTGCAAATTGATTTTTTATAAATGAAACTATGTTTAGTCCTCACGAGATGTTCCATTAAATGAACATTGTTTAGCCCCACATAACTGCGGATGATTTTTACCACATCCTGCCATACTTTCCATAATGGCTTCTTCAGATACAACTGTAATTTTTAACTTATCCATCTATGTCACCTCCTCCACATCATGCTCTACAAACCACTTTTCTATTAATTTTGCATGATTACAATGTTGAATATTACTATTCAGGTAATCTTCGTTTTCTATTAAATTATTACCCGCACACTGCTCAGTGCAATATTCACAATAACTATGTTTAAAGCATTCCGAAAAATCCTTTATTTTTGTGTTCAACCATTGTTTCAATACAGGATTTTCCGATATGGAAGGCAACTCTGTGTAATGACATAAGAAAAGTCTAAAACTGACACAAGGATAAATATTTCCTTCTGCACTGCAATATAAACCATACCGCCCTGCACCACATGGGTTTTGCTCCGGTGAGCGTCTTAATAATTCTCTTTTGCCTATGTATCTTTTCGGATTTGAAAAGAATACTTGTTGAACATCTTTTTCATCTGGCATATATGCAAACACATCACAACAGCCATCCACTTTTCCACATAATGAAAAATCTATTTTACACGGTTTTCCAGCATTAAGTTTCTCCAAAAAAGAGCGAATTTTTTCAATGCGTCCTATATTCTGTTTCAAAACAACACATTTCAATTCAAACGGTATATGATATTTCTTTAAAAATTTAATTCCATTCATCGTTCTACTGTACGAACCTTGCACAGTAGTTATCAAATCATGCTCTTTCTCTATATCACTGTACAAACTGATACTTACTTCTTTTATCCTATAACCGCTAAGTTGTTTTACCACATCCTCCGTAAGAAGCATTCCGTTGGTAAACAGGCTGATTAACATTTTCTTTTGTGAAATATATTCCAATATCTCAAATATATCTCTCCGTAACAAAGCCTCTCCGCCACTCAATATCACATGAAACACACCCATATCATAAATCATGTCAACTAACGCTTTTACTTCTTCTGTATTTAGTTCCTTGGAATACTGATATGTTTCAAATGGGTGATAACAATGTACACATTTTTCATTACATTTATTTGTCAGGTCTATGTGAAAATTGTGATACAACCCATTCTTATGTAACTCTTCGATAAATCGACTTAACATGGCGTTATCTTCTGTTTTCTTATTTCCTATTGACTCGCCTGTGAAATTCTGTTTTCTATCAACATTTGCAGAAATAAATATTTCCAGTTGTTTCTTAAACTCTTCCACATCTTCCGTTTTCAACTCATTTGTTTTTAACCAGTTATCTAATTCTATTGCATTCTCTTTTAATAATAATTCCAATAATTCTGCTGACAATCCTTCTAAAAACATATATTTTCTACTATTACAATTAAACAAAATTGCCTTTTTTTCTTCTTTTAATTGATAAATTCTATACGCTACCGTCTTACTTATTTTCATGTCCACATCTCATTCTTTTCTTTTTTACCTATCCTTATTCATAAGCATACTCACGCCTATGGATACCGCAGTAGTTAATGCTGTAATGATAACTGTCTTTCCTGTTTCCTTAACAAATTCCAACGTTTCTTCTTTTTTACTCTTTTTTTCTTCTCGGTAAACATCTTTTGTACTCATTTTCACACCTCAGCAAAATATAATTTATTCTTCATTTCAATTATAGTCGTAATACGACTATTTTTCAATAGTCATGACAAGACTTTTTATAATTAAAGAAAATAAACAGGGAGAAGTGTTAATGATATTTGAACGGATTAGAAATCTTAGGGAAGATAGCGATAAAAAACAACAGGAACTGGCTGATTATCTTAATATAAAGCAGACAACATATTCTAAATATGAATTGGGTAAAGTAAATATTCCCGTTGAAGTTTTTATAAAATTAGCAGATTATTATGACGTGTCTGTTGATTATCTTCTTGGCAGAACAAATGAGAAAAAATAATATTCTCCTTATACGATAAAAATTCCCTGTGTTTCAAATGAAACACAGGGAATTTTTTATTTGCAATTCACAATATATTATTTATTGTTGATAGCAGCCTGAGCAGCAGCTAATCTTGCGATTGGTACACGGAATGGTGAACAAGATACATAGTCTAAGCCAATTTTGTGGCAGAATTCTACAGAACTTGGATCTCCACCGTGTTCTCCACAGATACCTACGTGAAGGTTTGGATTAACTGGTTTTCCTAATTTGATAGCAGTTTCCATTAATTTACCTACACCAATCTGGTCTAATTTAGCAAATGGATCGTTCTCAAAGATTTTTGCATCATAGTAAGCATCTAAGAACTTACCAGCATCATCACGAGAGAAACCATATGTCATCTGTGTTAAGTCGTTTGTACCGAAGCAGAAGAAATCTGCCTGTTTTGCAATCTCATCTGCTGTAAGAGCAGCTCTTGGGATTTCAATCATAGTACCAACTTCATATGCAAGTTCAACACCTGCAGCAGCGATTTCAGCATCAGCTGTTGCTACTACCATATCTTTAACATATTTTAATTCTTTTGAATCACATGATAACGGAATCATGATTTCAGGTTTTACTGCCCAGTCGCTGTGTGCTTTCTGAACATTGATAGCAGCACGGATAACTGCTCTTGTCTGCATTTTAGCAATTTCAGGATAAGTTACAGCAAGACGAAGTCCTCTGTGTCCCATCATTGGGTTGAATTCATGTAAAGAATCAATGATTGCTTTAATCTGTTCAACTGTTTTACCCTGAGTATCTGCAAGTTTCTTAATATCTTCTTCAGTTGTTGGTACGAACTCATGAAGAGGTGGATCTAAGAAACGGATTGTAACTGGATGTCCTTCTAATGCTTCATATAATGCCTCGAAATCTCCCTGCTGTTCTGGAAGGATTTTTTCAAGAGCTGCTTCTCTTTCTTCTAATGTTTCAGAACAAATCATTTCACGGAAAGCATCAATTCTGTTTCCTTCAAAGAACATATGCTCTGTACGGCAAAGACCGATACCTTCAGCACCAAGTTCACGTGCTTTTCTAGCATCTGCTGGTGTATCTGCATTTGTTCTAACTTTTAATGTTCTGTATTTGTCAGCCCATCCCATGATTCTTCCGAATTCACCAGCGATTGTAGCGTCTACTGTTGGGATAATTCCATCGTAGATGTTACCTGTTGAACCGTCAAGAGAGATAGAATCTCCTTCATGATATTCTTTTCCGGCTAATGTAAATTTCTTATTTGCTTCATCCATTGTGATATCACCACAACCAGATACACAGCAAGTACCCATACCACGAGCAACTACGGCAGCGTGAGATGTCATACCACCACGTACTGTTAAGATACCCTGAGCGGCTTTCATACCTTCGATATCTTCTGGTGATGTTTCAAGACGTACAAGAACAACTTTTTCTCCTCTTGCAGCCCATTCTTTAGCGTCTTCTGCTGTAAATACGATTTTACCGCAAGCAGCTCCCGGAGATGCTCCAAGTGCTTTAGCAACTGGTGCAGCAGCTTTCAATGCAGCAGCATCAAACTGTGGGTGAAGTAATGTATCTAAGTTACGAGGATCAATCATAGCAACTGCTTTTTCCTCTGTAATCATTCCTTCATCTACTAAATCGCAAGCGATTTTTAAAGCAGCCTGTGCTGTTCTCTTACCGTTACGTGTCTGTAACATATAAAGTTTTTTATCTTCGATTGTGAATTCCATGTCCTGCATATCTCTGTAATGATCTTCCAATGTATTACAGATTCCTACGAACTGTTCGTAAACTTCAGGCATAACTTCTTTTAACTGATCAATTTTCTGTGGTGTACGAACACCGGCAACAACGTCTTCACCCTGAGCGTTCATTAAGAATTCACCCATTAAGTGTTTTTCACCTGTAGCAGGGTCACGAGTAAATGCAACACCTGTTCCTGATGTTTCACCCATGTTACCGAAAGCCATCATCTGTACGTTAACGGCTGTTCCCCAAGAATATGGGATATCGTTGTCACGACGGTAAACATTAGCACGAGGGTTGTCCCAAGAACGAAATACGGCTTTTACTGCTCCCATTAACTGTTCTTTTGGATCAACTGGGAAGTCTTCACCGATTTTTTCTTTGTATTCTGCTTTGAACTGATTAGCAAGAACTTCTAAATCTTCTGCTGTAAGGTCTACGTCCTGAGTAATACCTTTTTCTTCTTTCATTTTGTCGATAAGTTCTTCAAAGTATTTTTTACCTACTTCCATAACTACGTCAGAGTACATCTGAATGAATCTTCTGTAGCAGTCCCAAGCCCAACGTGGATTTCCTGATTTTTCTGCTAATACTTTAACAACTTCTTCATTTAAACCAAGGTTTAAGATAGTATCCATCATACCTGGCATAGATGCTCTTGCTCCTGAACGAACAGATACAAGAAGTGGATTTTCTTTATCTCCAAATTTCTTTCCAGTAACTTCTTCCATTTTTACGATTGCATCCATGATCTGTTCCATGATTTCATCGTTGATTTTTCTTCCATCCTCATAGTACTGAGTACAAGCATCTGTTGTAATTGTGAAACCTTGTGGTACAGGAAGACCTAATTTAGTCATCTCAGCAAGGTTAGCACCTTTACCACCAAGAGTGTTTCTCATGGTTGCGTCACCTTCGGTGAACATATAAACCCATTTTGCCATGTCTTTACGACCTCCTACATAATATTTTTTAATAAAAAGTATTTCTTCTTATTATTAACATATTGCAATACGATAATCTACCGCACATATATTTTATACGGTTTGTCAAGGTTCGTCAAGGTCTTTTCGACAGAAAACTATTTATTTCCCGTTTCTGTATTTATCTAAGAAAACCACCTTTCCACCGTTTATTCTGGACTCTTCAGCAGCCAATGCACAATAATGGCTTTCTACCGATTGTTCCACAGAAGTTGTTCGTTTTGTAGGTCCTGTTTTATTTATGAGCATATCCAAAAATTCCTCAACCATTCTGTTGTCCCCGCCACCATGTCCTGAGAAATCTGAAGCAATTTGGGATATATCAATTACTTCCGTATCTTTTCGTCCAAACACTGTAATTTTAATTGTATTTTCCGTCATATCTGCAATAATTTCACCTTTAGTTCCCATAAATTTCGCATAACGACTTCCTGTAGCGGTAAATCCGCACATTGTATGGCTAATTGTCGTTCCGTCTGTCATTTTCATATTAACAACCTGATGATCGACCACATTGTTATCACAATGATACACACATCTTCCATACGGACCTGTTTTTATCGCTTCTGCAATTGTTTCTACGCTCGGATGTAACGTCAATACATCTAACGGCCATTCTTTGTATCCCGTTTTTGCACCGATTTTATGGTGATCCAAATAAATTTTTTCCGCATCATACGGGCAATTTTCTTTCGCCTTACATCCGTCCATACAACGAAGCGCCGCTCCTTCCGGAGCACATTCTTCTTTAAATAAATATGTATCGCCAAATGATGAAACAGATTCACAAGTTTTGCCTGTCAACCACAGAAGTAAATCCATATCATGACAGCATTTCTGTAAAATCATCGGACTTGTTGTTTCCGAATTTCTCCAATTTCCACGAACAAAACTGTGTGCCTGATGCCAATATCCTACATTTTCGATAGACATTACGGAAACCACATCCCCAATAACCCCTGTATCTAAAACATCTTTCAATTTAGAATAGATTGGCGTATATCGAAGAACATGGCATACGATTACCTGTCTGTTACATTCTTTTGCTACCTTTACAATTTCCCTGCACTCTTTTGGTTTCGGTGAAATCGGTTTCTCCAGTAAAATGTGGTATCCCTTTTTTAATGCAGGAATCGCCTGTTCAACATGCTGTTTATCCTGCGTTGTGATAAACATAATATCTGCTAATTTTTCCTGTGCAATCAACTCTTCCGCACTGGAAAAACACATTTTCTCCGGTATATGATATTCTTTTGCTACTTCCTCCACCTTCGCAGGATCAATATCCGCAATTGCCACAATTTCCATTTTATTCGGAAATAGTTTTGCTGTCGGTGCATATGTATCTTTTCCTCTACTTCCGAGTCCCGCCAACGCTACTTTTAATTTTTTACTCATCTTCGTCCTCCCTATCCATTTTATAACTTTTATTATATGTTTTCTTCTTCCGATTGGCTTGTTATTTTATACTGAAAACTTATCTTTTTATCTTTATTTATTCCTCTCGCTCTGCTAAAATAAAAAAACACTCAATAGCAGGAGGTAAACTATGGCTTACGTCAGCACAAAATTAAAAAGAGAATTTCAAATCGAATCTATTGTAACTATTCACTATTTTGAATATATGAATGATTTTGTTTTCACCGGAGAAACTCATGATTTTTGGGAATTTTTATATGTAGATAAAGGGAAAGTGTCTGTACAGGCAGATACCAAAGAACACACTCTGACAGCAGGAGATATTATTTTTCATAAGCCAAATGAATTTCACGCCATTCAATCTATCAGTAAAAAATCGCCGAATCTTGTGGCTGTTTCTTTTTACTGCAATTCCCCTGCCATAAAATTCTTTCACAATTTTCACTGCACGCTTACTTTAGAAGAACGCATCCTTATTTCTAAAATGATTGCAGAAGCAAAAAACGCTTTCTCTTCTCCCCTCTACCTTCCATCCGTAGAACAGGTGAAAATTTCTGAAAATGCACCTTTCGGCTCACAGCATTTGATTTCTCTTTACTTGGAATTACTTTTAATTACTCTGAAACGAAATCACCTTGAAAATTCCGTTTCTCCCTCTTTCGTCCGCTCTTCTGCCAGAAACAACCTTCCTGATGAAATTGCATCCTTTATGAAAAGACATATCTGTGACACCCTCACTATTTCTACTATCTGCGAAACCTTCTCCGTAAGTCGTTCCGCTCTACATACAATATTCACTGCTAAATATCATTGTAGCCCTATGGCATATTTTCATAAGCTGAAAATGGATTACGCAAAAGAACTTCTCCGCAGTGAAAAAATGAACTGCACAGAAGTCGCACATTATCTTTCTTTCAGTTCTCTTCAGTATTTTTCAAAACAATTTAAAAAAGCAACAGGAATGTCTCCTTTGGAATATATTTCTTCTGTAAAAGGCATTTCCCATTCTTTGTCTTGTGTGTCTAAATAGTGTTTGGGGACGTAGTTTTTTTGTATTTTACTACGTCCCCAAACACAAAATGCCCTGTCCCTTTTTACAGAACACCCTGTCCCCTTTTTATTATTATCCACCAATGATTTTTCTCTTCACAAACAAATATAGGTTCTCGCTCCTTGCAGAAGAAACTTTCATCTTATCAATTAACCTTCCCTTATACTCTTCACGCAAAGTTTTTTCCTCTATAATTTCTTCTATTTTAGATAAATTCTTTTCCATTTTCATTTGTTCCAAAATATTTAAAGCAATTTCCTGCCTTTGTAAATTTATATCTTCTTTCACATCATCAACCACTACATATTGCTTTTTATTATGAAAGTTTACAACATCTTCCCATTCTTCAAATTTTCTTTGAAATATATTCAATGCGTTTTCATGTAGTAAATCTCTTTTGAATAACCGATACTCGCCAATACTACTATATTTGTATTGTAAATAACTATTTTCACTATTACATTTCATTGGGTTCAAATGAATATAACGCACACAATTCCAAAAATATCGTTCATTTTCTATACATTCACTCTTAAATCGATTTTGGAAAACGTGTCCATTTCTATTATGTTTATAATTATAATATTCTGCGTATTTTGCCAGACATTTGGCCATGAATACGGCTAAAACTGCCAATTCAGATTTGATAATTAGATGTACATGATTAGACATAATACAATATGCATAAATTTCTACTTCATCTTCTTGAAGATATTTTCGCAAAATTCTTTTGAAATAATTCTTTTCACGTGTTTGATTAAAAATTTTTTCTCTATTTATTCCTTTTGCTATCACATGATAAAATCCGGTAGCACTTTTTCTTCTTCGTTGACGCGGCATATTTCACCTTCCCTTTTTATTCTCCATTTAGGGACGGGGTATTCTGTAAAAAGGGACACCGTATTTCTCATTTGGGGACGTAGTCAAACTGAAAAAAACTACGTCCCCAAATGAATTAAAACTCAAACTTCTTCTCGAAATATGCTTTCAAATCTTCAATTTTAATTCTTTCCTGCTCCATCGTGTCACGATCACGGACTGTAACTGCTCCATCTTCCTCAGACTCAAAATCGTAAGTTACACAGAACGGTGTTCCAATTTCGTCCTGACGGCGATAACGTTTCCCAATATTTCCTCTGTCATCAAATTCGCAGTTATATGTTTTTGATAATTCAGCAAATACTTTTTCTGCACCTTCATTTAATTTCTTAGAAAGTGGCAATACACCGATTTTAATTGGAGCTAACGCCGGATGGAAATGCATTACTGTACGGACATCTCCACCTTCTAATTCTTCCTCATCGTAAGCACTGCAAAGGAATGCTAATACCATACGGTCTGCACCCAAAGAAGGCTCGATAACATATGGAATGTATTTTTCTTTCTTTTCATCATCAAAATATGTCATATCCTGTTTTGATACTTCCTGATGCTGCGATAAATCATAATCTGTTCTGTCAGCGATTCCCCATAATTCTCCCCATCCGAATGGGAATAAAAATTCTACGTCTGTTGTCGCTTTACTATAGAAACAAAGTTCTTCCGGAGAATGATCTCTTGCACGTACTTCGTCTTCTTTTAATCCAAGTGAATATAACCAATCTAAACAGAATTGTTTCCAATATGCAAACCATTCAAGGTCTGTTCCCGGTTCACAGAAAAATTCTAGTTCCATCTGTTCAAATTCTCTTGTTCTAAAAGTAAAGTTACCCGGTGTAATTTCGTTACGGAATGATTTTCCGATCTGTCCGATTCCAAATGGGATTTTCTTTCTTGATGTACGCTGTACGTTTTTGAAGTTGACAAAAATTCCCTGTGCTGTTTCAGGACGTAAATATACTGTATTTTTTGCGTCTTCCGTAACACCTTGGAATGTTTTGAACATTAAGTTGAACTGACGAATTTCTGTAAAGTTATGTTTTTTACAAGTTGGACATGGAACTTCATGTTCTGCAATCCATGATTCCATCTGTTCTTTTGACCAGGCGTCTACACTTTCTGTTAGTTCAATTCCGTTTTCTGCTGCAAAGTCTTCAATCAATTTGTCAGCACGAAATCTTTCTTTACATTCTTTACAATCCATTAAAGGATCGCTGAATCCACCCAAATGTCCTGATGCAACCCATGTCTGTGGATTCATTAGGATAGCACAGTCAACACCTACGTTGTATGGATTTTCCTGAATGAATTTTTTCCACCATGCTCTTTTTACGTTGTTTTTCAATTCTACACCGAGATTACCGTAATCCCATGTGTTTGCCAGTCCTCCGTAAATCTCTGAGCCCGGATATACAAATCCTCTTGATTTTGCTACTGCTACAATTTTTTCCATTGTCTTTTCCATTCGCTTTCTCTCTCCTTCGCATTTTATTTTTAACTTACAGACACATAAATATTTCCGCAATAAATATTCTTTTTATGTAATTTATACATTCTATAAATTGTTAATTATTATACAGTTTTTCTATAAGATTGTAAATGTTTACTTTTTTACTTTAGACAAATTTCCAATATTTCCAGAGATTTGAATGTTTTATCCACATAAAAAGAAAGGTATCCCGACACAATTTTTTTCAACTTTTTCAGTACATTTTCCGATACCGTAAATGTATACAATTTTTCAATGGATGAGCCTGCGATGTACTGCATAGCATACAACGTGGACGTATCTATTTCCACCACATCGTTTACTTCTTTGATACAATTTTTGCAAATAATTCCACCCTGTCTTACACTGAATATAAATGGCGCTTCCCCATTTCCACATTTTACACATTGAAATACTTGAGGTCCTTCCCCGTTAATATACACTGCTTTCAATTCATAAATGCAACGTATCAACTCATTTGAAATATTTTTCTTCGTCAATGCCCGAAAGGTCTGATACAACAATTTAAGCATTTCCGTTTCATCTTTCTGCTCTCTTGTATAATATTCCGCAAACTCCATAAAATAGAACCCGTAATATGTAGCCTCCATATCATTTTTCAGTTCCTGAAAATAATTGGAAATATGAACCTGCATAATATTATAAGAATTTCTTCCTTCATATAATGTAAATTCTCCAAAGCAAAAAGGACTTACAGCACCTCCAAACTGGCTGTTCGGTCTTCTTGCCCCTTTGGCAAATGCTGAAATCCTTCCTTTTTCCTTTGTCAGAATTACAACTCTTTTATCGTACTCCCCTATTGGAGTCACTGACAGCACAATACCTGTCACTATCACCGGCTGATTCACGATTGTATTCCCCTGTCTTTTCCATTCTGCTCTCGCAGTATTCTAAATAATCCTCGATTTTTCCCGTCTTGGAAAATTTATCCCACGCTGAAAGTTCCATCGAATCACCTCTTCTTCTGTTCCTTTATTTTTAGGTTCTCCGATTATGCCTGCTCTATACCAGCAAAAAACTTCCAGCATTTCCAAAAATATTATTCATCTTTTGTGTATCCAAAGTTTTTAATAAGGAAATCACTATCTCTCCAGTCTTTTTTTACCTTTACCCACAATTTCAAATTTACCTGCATTTCCAGCATTTTTTCAATTTCATAACGGGCGTTTGTTCCTATCTTCTTTAACATACTTCCCTGTTTTCCGATAATAATTCCTTTGTGGGAATCTCTCTCACAAATGATTGTCGCCTCTATTTCCACGATTTTTCTTTTAAACTGCATTTTTTCAATAGAAACCGCAATTCCATGTGGAATTTCTTCATTTAATGCGTGTAATGCCTTTTCGCGAATAATTTCCGCAACAATCTGTCTTTGTGGCTGATCTGTGACTGTATCTTCATCATAAAACTGTGGTCCATATGGGAGATACTGAAATAAAACTTTCAATAATTCATCTGTATTTTCCCCATTTTTTGCTGAAACCGGAACGATTGCCGCAAAATCATAGATTTTTTGATATGCATCAATAAAAGCAAATACTTCATCTTTTTTTACCATATCCACTTTATTGATAACGAGAATAACAGGAGTTTTTACCCTTTTCAACTGTTCTGCAATGTGTTTTTCCCCTGCTCCGATAAATGTAGACGGCTCTACAAGCCAAAGCACAACGTCCACTTCATTTAATGTGCGTTCCGCAACATTTACCATATATTCTCCCAGTTTGTTTTTCGCCTTATGGATTCCCGGAGTATCCACAAATACAACCTGTCCCTGCTCTGTTGTCAGCACAGTCTGAATTCTGTTTCTTGTTGTCTGTGGCTTATTTGATGTAATTGCAATTTTCTGTCCAATCAAATAATTCATCAATGTTGATTTTCCCACATTTGGTCTTCCGATTAAAGTTACAAAACCTGATTTATAATCTGCTTTCATGTTTACCTCTCTTTTTTGTATATTTAAAATAAATCTTTTATCTCATCAAACAACGATTTCTGCTCCTCAATCTTTTCTTCGCCTCCGATAACACAAAGTTGGTTTGCGTTAAGCACCGCCTCAACTATATCGGCAAGTTGACGAATGTCTTCCTGCGTTGCATCCAATATCTGTTTTCTCTCCATCTCTATCATTTCTTTTGAAACACGATTCATATAGAGATTTAGTGAACGGTCACCTTTTGCCACCGGATTCATCGGCTGGTCTATATTGCTGATTGTTCCGATAATGTATTTTGTCATATCCCTGTCAGTCACATTAAAATTGCGAAGATAGTCTGTAATTCCCTCATAGATTTCATTTGTCTTTTCTAAATTCGGGTCACGGTAAGATACGAAATATCCATCTCCCAAGCGATTGAAACTGCTCATACATCCGTATGCTCCACCTTTCACCCTGACATTCTGCCATAAATAATCGTAACTCAAAATCACTTTCAAAATTTGAAGTGCTCCCGTATAGTCTACTCCCTGATCAATAAAGTTTCCTGCTCTCGCCACATATTGTACTTTAGATGAAGTTTTAAATCCTTCATTTTTCTTCTCACAGTGCAGTACACAAGGTGTACTTTCCACATTTTCCTTATATAAATCAACTTTCAAATCTGCAATGAATTTGTCCATATTTGTAAGACCTTCTTCGGATGCCGTATAACTAATCATCATATTATCGGCTCTGAAAAGTATTTTGCATAATTTTTGCAGATTTTGAATTAATTCTTCCTTCTTCTCATCGAAGTGCTCGCAAATATCATTTACCGTCTGATAAAATCCGATTCCGTTTGTAATATCCTTAAATTTTGCTAACGGTGAAGCATAAGACATCGCACGAAGTGCAGAAGTTAAATGCCCTGCCGACTGAAAACGCATTTGTAATCTTGATTTTGTCATATCCAAAATTTCTTTCAAACGCTTTTCATCATCCAGTTTAGAATTCACTAAAATTTCTTTCATCATGGCGAATGCAACCGGTAGTTTATTATACAACGCTTTTGACTTCATCTCAAAAGTAGCTTTAAATTCTTTTTCTTTCGCTTTCGTCACATCCGGATACATTTCTAATGAAGTGCCGATTCCACCTGTATGAACATTAATTTCATTAAACAATTCCCCATACTCATAATTCTTTGTGTCAATAATCCCCAAAACAGACTGTAAAATACCTACATAAGATAACATTCCCGCCGGAACTGCCGATAAATCAAACAATAAGTCCACATAACCGATACCGTTTGTTTCAATATTATGGTAAATCATCAATGTATCGTTATAATATTTTTCCTCATTATAAATCGGTGCAATTTCTCTTGAAATATCTTCTCTTTCAAGCACAGGAATTGTCTTTAACTCCTCTTCTGTGGACGGTTCTTCCTGATATGCAATTAATTGCGCCGTTCTTTCTACAAGTTTGTCAACTTCTTCTTTTGAAAGACTTGCCTTATATGCCTGTAATTTCTCATCCAGTTCTTTTTCCAATCTGGCAGTACGTCCTTTCTCTGCTTTTACAACTACAATAGATGCATGTGTGTTATCCAACAAATACTTCTGTATTAACTGCTCAAAATAATCTGTATTTACCTGTTTTTTCAAGAAGTCAAATGTTTCAATGGCATCTAAATGGATAAACGGTTTCTCATCATCATAGAGCCAACTGTCAAAAATCTGTAATCCATACATAAGCCCTTTAGGAAAGTTTCCAAAATCGGCTTCACGATAACGGAATTCGTGATAATTAATTCCCGCCTCAATTGCCTTTTTATCCATGCCGTTTTCCACAATGGCTTTCAATGTGCTTTCAATAACGGAAATAAATTCTTCTTTCTGCTCAATATTTGCATTTTTTGCCACAATAGAAAATACCGGCTGATAAATTCCATTGTCATATGACCCCATAATATCTCTTCCAATTCCTGCATCTACAAGCGCTTTCTTAAGTGGTGCTCCCGGTGCAGAAAGAAGTGCATAGTCTAATATTTCAAATGCCAAATATAAATTTCTGTCTAAACTTGTCCCTATAACTTTGTTATAAGATAAATAGGTATTATCTTCTTCTGATTCGTTGCTTGAAACAGAATATGATATTTCCACTTCTTTTCTCTCTGTAAATGCTTCCTGTTTTTTAATTTCCGAGTCAATTTCTATCGCATCAAACTGACTTAAATACTCTTTATCGAGCCACTCCAGTTTTTCTGCCATATCCATATCTCCGTACAGATAAATGTAACTATTAGACGGATGATAATATTTTCTGTGGAACTCCAAAAATTGTTCATAAGTAAGTTCCGGAATAACTTCCGGATCTCCACCCGACTCATTTCTATAAGAAGTATCCGGAAAAAGTGAATTTAATACAACTCTGTCCAAGACTCCCTCCGGAGAAGAAAAAGCGCCCTTCATCTCATTATATACAACACCGTTATATTCTAACTTTCCATCCGCACTGTCCAGTTTATAACTCCAACCTTCCTGACGGAAAATCTCGTCATGCTCGTAAATATTCGGATAGAACACCGCATCCATATAAACATGCATCAAATTTTGAAAATCTTTATCATTGCAACTTGCAATCGGATACACTGTTTTATCCGGATAAGTCATCGCATTTAAAAATGTGTTCAAAGACCCTTTTACCAATTCAACAAACGGGTCTTTTGACGGAAATCGTTTAGAACCGCACAAAACGGAATGTTCCAAAATATGTGGTAACCCTGTGCTATCCTTCGGCGGTGTACGAAATCCGATAGAAAACACTTTATTCTCGTCATTATTTGAAAGAAGAACAACTTTCGCCCCACTTTTTTTATGTTTTAATATATAGCCTTCCGACTGTAAATCTTTCAGATGATGTTCCTGAAGTAATTCATATGCTGCTAATTCCTGTAACTTCATATATCTCTTCTCTCCTATTTTCATTCTTTTTACATTTTTGCCAATTTAGTTTATTATAACACCTTTTCCACAAAAAAAGAAGTTTGTCACAATAGTTTTATATCTATTGACTTTACAGCAACTGTATAGTTTATAGTTTGATACGAAAGCACATTTAGGAGGAATAATTTATGGAAAAACAACTTACATTTAGATGTTATAAAAAAGAAGATTTTAAGGTAATCAAAAATATTATCCGTGAGGCATGGAAATACGATTCTTTTGCCAGCCCTAAAATCGCCGATAAAATGGCTGCTGTCTTCTTAAACAGTTGTCTGGCAAATCAAACTTTTACACAGGTTGCCGTGCTGGATAATACACCTGTCGGAATTATTATGGGAAAAAATATCAAAAAATTCAAAAATTCATTCACCCTTTTGCTTAAACGAACCATTTCTATTTTTGATCTGCTATGCAGAAAAGAAGGGAGAAACGTTTCCAAAATCTTTGGAAATGTAAATGGAATTGACAAAGAACTTCTAGAATCTTCTCCTATACAATATGATGGAGAAGTTGCTTTCTTCGCCGTGGATAAACAGTGTCGTGGCTATGGAATAGGCAAGCAATTATTTTCTAAATTAAACGATTATATGGAGAGTGAATGTGTAAAAAACTATTACCTATTTACTGACACAAGTTGCAATTACGGTTTCTATGAACATCAGGGCATGGTCAGACGATGCGAAAAACAACACACTTTTGAAATCAAAAATCAAATCGGTAATATGACCTTTTTCATCTATGATAACGTAAAATAAAATCATAAAAGCGGAAGTCCCGATTGGATTTCCGCTTTTTGTAATCTTTTCTAAATTTCTCTTGTATATTTTTTCAACCATTCTGTTTCTTCTTCATTTAAGTATGGAGAAATCTTTTCAAATACCTGTTTGTGATAATCATTCAACATTTTCTTATCCTCTGCTGACATAATATCAGGATTGATTGCATCTAAATCGATTGGCACAAATGTCATTGTTTCAAAATACATAAACTGACCATATTCATTTGCTTCTCCCTTGCGGACAATCAATTCATTTTCTGTACGGATACCATGAGAACCTGCAATGTAGATACCCGGTTCATCCGTAACAACCATACCTTCTTCAAACGGTGTTGTTTCACTTGGTCTGTACTGCCATCTAATTCCTGAAGGGCCTTCATGAATATTTAATAAATATCCTACTCCATGTCCTGTTCCGTGATTGAAGTTTAAATTCATATCCCAGAATGGTTTTCTTGCAAGAATATCTAAGTTTACACCCATTGCTCCATACATAAATTTTGCATTTGCAAGATTTAACATACTTTTTGCAACTGTTGTAAAGTGCAATTTTTCAATATCACTTACTTCACCTAATGCAAATGTTCTTGTAATATCTGTAGAACCTTCATAGTAGTTTCCGCCTGTATCTGTCAAGAACAATGCTCCTTCTTTTAATTCTACATCTGTTTCCGGTGTAGAAGTGTAGTGTACGATAGCAGCGTGTTCTCCGTATCCGCAGATTGGCTCAAAACTTGGCCATAAGAAACCTTCCTGTTCTGCACGGAACTGTTCCAATTTCTCAGATGCACTCATCTCAGTAATTGTCATTTTACCAACATTTTCTTTTACCCATTTCATGAATTTTGTCATTGCAACACCGTCTTTGATATGAGCATTTCTTGTGTTGGCAAGTTCTACTTCATTTTTCATCGCTTTCATTAATACTGTAGGATTCTGTCTTTCTACTGTATGAACATTTTCTCCGATGTTGTAGTAAAGTGCATAGTTTAATCTGTCTGGATCAATAAGCAATGTATCATCTGCACCATATGTCTTCATTGCCTCATAAATATCGTTATATGGATGAAGCACAACATTTACTTTATCGAAGTTTGCTCTGATTTCATCATTTAATTTTGTTTCATCCACATATAAATCAACCTGATCCATTGTAATAACAAGATAACTTAATAATAATGGAGAGTATGCAACGTCATTCCCTCTGACATTCAATGTCCATGCAACATCATCTAATGATGTGATAACATGAACGTTTGCTCCAACTTCTCCCATCACTTTTCTGATACGTGCCAACTTAGATTCTGTACTTTCTCCGACAAGTTTTTCATCTAATGCAAATGCTTTTTCTGTAGACAATGCCGGACGGTCTTCCCAAACTTCATCTACTAAATCATAAGCATAATTGACACTTCCGCCTTTCTTTGATGCGGCATTTGCATATTCTTTTCCTTCATCAACCGCAACAAGACGTCCGTCAAATCCTAATGTACCGTTTTCTTCTAATTTATCTGATATAAATTCAAGAACTGTAGGAACTCCCGGATTTCCCATACGATAAAGGTCTACGCCCGAACCTTCTAACTGCTGTTCTGCCTGAAGGAAGTATCTTCCGTCTGTCCAAAGTCCCGCTTCTGTTTTAGTAATTACCGCAGTACCGGCAGAACCTGTAAATCCCGTGATAAATTCTCTTGCCTTGAAATGTTCTCCAACATATTCACTTTGATGATTATCTGCTGATGGAACAATGTACATATCAATGTTTCTTTCTTCCATCAATGCACGCAATTTTGCGATTCTTTCTGTAACTTTCATGTCACAACCTCCTTATTTTAAGGGCCGGTTTTCACCGTCCCTGCCATTTTAATTACATACATAATACCACAATTTTTTACTTATCCGCAATATGTTTTAATTCTTCGTTCTTTATCCACGTTCCGTCTTCCCTCTTTAAATATGGCAGAACATTTTTAATTGCTTCCTTTTTTATCAATCCGTAAATATGTGGATATTCTCTTCCACATTTTTCTAAGTCTTCCCATTTTACAGATACATCAAGATTGCCCGTATCAATCACAAGTAACACCAACTTTTCTTTTTCGTTATCAAAATGAGGTGAAACTCTCCAAAAGTATTCGATAGAAGAACAATGAATAAATGAATTGTTTTCCAACAATATTTTTCCGAAATAATCATCTTCTCTCATTTCTTCATACAGTTTTTCTTTTATACAATGTAAAATCAACATAGAACTCTCTCCTCTTATATTTTATGCACTTTTTGTTCTTTTCTTAATCACAACCAGTACTGACAACATCAACACGATACCAAAAGGTAATGAAATCCATGCTGATTGTACAAATCCTGCAACAATATATGTCACGAATGTAACTGCTGCTGCAGTCATTGCATACGGCAACTGTGTAGATACATGATTTACATGGTTACTCCTTGCTCCCGCCGATGCCATAATAGTCGTATCTGAAATCGGTGAACAATGATCCCCACAGACTGCTCCTGCCATACAAGCAGAAATAGAGATAATCATAAGTTCAGGATCATTTGCAAATGCCTGAACAACAATCGGAATCAAAATGCCAAATGTTCCCCATGAAGTACCTGTAGCAAACGCCAACAAACAGCCAATTAAGAAGATGACTGCCGGCAAGAAATTCATAAAACTTCCGGCTGAACTTTTTACTAATCCTTCTACATATACTGCTGCTCCCAAACTATCCGTCATTGCCTTTAACGTCCACGCAAATGTCAAAATCATAATTGCAGGAACCATCGCTTTAAATCCTTCAGGAATACATGACATACAATCTGAGAAACTCAACACTCTACGAATCATATATAGCACAATTGTAATAACTAATGCAAAGAAACTTCCAAGCACAAGACCTACTGAAGCATCACTCTTTGAAAATGCTGTCACAAAATCTCTTCCATCAAAAAATCCACCTGTATAAATCATACCGATTACACAGCATACAATAAGCGAAAGAATCGGAATAACTAAGTCGATTACTTTTCCATTATGATTTACCACTTCTGTTGACGCATTTTCATATGGTCTGTCAGGAGTTGTGTAAATATCTCCCTTCTTCGCATTATCCTCATGTATTTTCATTGGACCGTAATCAATTTTCATGGTCACAATGGCAATCATCATTACGATTGTAAGTAAAGCATAAAAGTTATATGGAATTGCTTTAATAAAAATAGAAAATCCATCTTCACCTTTTACAAACCCTGTGACTGCTGCCGCCCATGAAGAAATCGGTGCGATAATGCAAATTGGAGCCGCTGTTGAGTCAATTAAATATGCAAGTTTTGCACGAGATACATTATGTTTATCCGTTACCGGACGCATAACACTTCCTACTGTCAGACAGTTAAAATAATCATCAATAAAAATCAATACGCCGAGAACAACCGTAGCCAACTGGGCTCCCACTCTCGTTTTAATATGTTCTCCTGCCCAACGTCCGAATGCCGCTGAACCTCCTGCTCTGTTCATCAGTGCTACCATCGCTCCCAAAATAACAAGGAACACTAAAATTCCTACGTTATACTCATCTGAAAGTACGCTGATAATGCCTCCTTGGAAAATATGGGTAACCGTTCCTTCAAAGGAAAATCCCGAATAGAACAATGCACCTACTAAAATCCCAACAAACAAAGAACTATACACTTCTTTTGTAATTAATGCCAGCGCAATCGCTACAACCGGCGGAATTAATGTCCAAAATGTCGCATATAATTCCGGTTTTGGCGGTTCCTCCGCCGCAAATACTGTCATCGAACACATCATTACACATAATAAAACCATGCTCACAACAGCAAGTATTTTTCTTCTTGAATCTTTTTTCATCATAAACCCTCTCTTCATTCTTTTTATTTTGAATGACTGAAATAAACTGCTCACTTCTTAGAATGAAAAAAACCATAGACTTTCTTGAGGAACGTCTATGGTTATGTATACAATGAAATATATACGACATATGATATATTCTAATCTATGATAGCGCTCCACACTTCTGTGACAGTACGTTGTATCTTATACAACGTCCCAGAACAAATCCTCGGACAAAAAATTTATTCTTCGGCATCTTTCCCTTTCCTGCTTAGAAGTCTGTCCCACTTACACTAAACAGTACTCTTTAAAAATGCACCTCTATCTTTCAGTTATTCAATTGCTTTTGATTTTAGCATACTTTTTATGAATTGTAAAATGTTTTTTATATTTCTTTCATCAAAATTTTATATGCAAAGACAGCACGATCATTTTTTTGACCGTGCTGTCTTACTATTTCATTCTATTCTTCATTTCCATAAAGAGTAATTAATTTGTTCAAATAAGCATATCTTTCTTTTGCTGCTTTTTCTGATTTAGCAAATAATTCTTCTGCTCTTTCCGGATTCATTCTTGCTAAAGCGTTGTAACGAACTTCGCCGTCTAAAAATTCTCTGTAACTTTCAGTTGGCTCTTTACTGTCAAGAGTAAATTTGTTTCCTTCTGCTGCCGGATTGAAGCGGAAGTTGTGCCAATATCCTGATTTTACTGCTAATTCTTCTTCTGTCTGCGCTTTGTTCATACCCTTCTTAATACCGTGGTTGATACATGGAGCGTAAGCAATAATTAATGATGGTCCCGGATATGCTTCTGCTTCTGCGATTGCTTTTACTGTCTGGTTAAAGTCAGCACCCATAGCAATCTGTGCTACATATACATAACCGTAACTCATAGCAATACTTGCCATATCTTTCTTCTTCACTTCTTTACCTGCTGCTGCAAACTGAGCAATTGCACCTGTAGGTGTTGATTTAGAAGACTGTCCACCTGTATTAGAGTAAACTTCTGTATCGAATACCATAATGTTGATGTCCTGACCTGATGCTAAGACATGGTCAACACCGCCAAATCCGATATCATAAGCCCAACCATCTCCACCGAAGATCCACTGTGATTTTTTCGCTAAGAAATCTTTGTTATTTAAAATATCTGCTCTTAATTCACATCCGCAGTCACAATTTTCTAACGCAGCAACTAAGTTATCTGTTGCTGTTCCGTTTGTTGCACCACAGTTGAATGTATCTAACCATTCTTTTCCTGCTGTAACAACTGCTTCATTCTCTCCGCTTTCAACTAATTTTTCTACTTTTGCTTTTAAGCCGTTTCTTAACGCTTTTTGCGCTAATAACATACCATAACCGAACTCAGCATTATCTTCAAATAATGAGTTAGACCATGCAGGACCTTGTCCTTTTTCGTTTACTGTATATGGTGTAGATGGTGAAGAGTTACCCCAGATTGAAGAACAACCTGTTGCATTTGCAATGTACATTCTGTCACCAAATAACTGTGTGATCAATTTTGCATATGGAGTTTCTCCACAACCTGCACAAGCACCTGAGAACTCAAGTAATGGCTGTTTGAACTGACTTCCTTTTACTGTAGTTTCTTTGAATTTAGCAACCACTTCAGGTTTTACAGGAATTTCTCTTCCATAATCAAAGAAATCTTGTTTTCCTGCATTTGCTTCCATATTTTCCATTACAAGTGCTTTTTCACCCTTCTTACCAGGACATACGTTAGCACATGAACCACAACCTGTACAGTCATAAGCAGATACCGTCATTGTGAATTTCAATCCCGGCATACCAATCATGTCGATTGTTTCAAGTCCTTCCGGTGCATTTGCTGCTTCTTCCTCTGTCAATGCTACCGGACGGATAACTGCATGAGGACATACATATGCACAACGGTTACACTGGATACAATTTTCAGGTTTCCATACAGGAATATCTACTGCAATACCACGTTTTTCATATGCAGATGTACCTGATGGTGTAGAACCGTCAACATATTCTGTGAATGCAGATACCGGAAGAGAGTTTCCTTCCTGTGCATTTACTTTTGCCTGAATATTTTTAACAAAATCTACTACTTCAGGTTTTCCACCTTTTACTTCTGGTGTAAATAAACCTTCATCTTCTGCTGTTTTCCAAGATTCAGGAACTTCGATTTCTACTACCTGTTTTGCACCTGCATCGATAGCGTCGTAGTTCATCTGAACAATCTTGTCACCTTTTTTACCGTAAGAAGCCTTTGCTGCCGCTTTCATTAATTCGATAGCATGGTCTTCCGGAATGATATTTGCAAGTTTAAAGAATGCTGACTGAAGAACTGTGTTGATACGTCCGCCAAGTCCGATTTCTTTACCAATCTTAATACCGTCAATTACATAGAATTTGATATTGTGGTTTGCAATAAATGATTTTACCTGTCCTGGTAAATGTTTTTCCAAACCTTCCATATCCCACGGGCAGTTCAATAAGAATGTACCGCCGTCAACTAATTCCTGAACCATATTATATTTGTTAATATAAGATGGATTGTGGCAGGCAACAAAGTTAGCCTGTTTAATTAAATATGTCGATTTGATTGGACTCTTACCAAAACGAAGGTGTGACATTGTTACACCGCCTGATTTCTTAGAGTCGTAATCAAAATATGCCTGAGCATACATATCCGTATTATCACCGATAATCTTGATAGAGTTTTTGTTTGCCCCAACAGTACCGTCAGCACCAAGTCCCCAGAATTTACAGTTAATTGTACCTTCAGGAGTTGTAACTAATGGTGCCCCAACTTCTAATGATAAGTTTGTCACATCATCTACGATACCGATTGTAAATTTCTGTTTTTCGTTGTTGTCATATACTGCAACAATCTGAGCCGGTGTTGTATCTTTAGAACCCAAACCGTAACGTCCTGTAAATACAGGTACTGCATCAAATTTTGTTCCTTTTAATGCTGCTACAACATCTAAGTATAATGGTTCTCCAAGTGCTCCCGGTTCTTTTGTTCTGTCAAGAACTGTAATCTGTTTTACAGAGTCAGGAATTGCATTTACTAATGCTTCTGCACAGAACGGTCTGTAAAGACGAACTTTAACAACGCCGACTTTGCGTCCTGCTGCCATTAAATAATCAACTGTTTCATCGATTGTATCACATACAGAACCCATAGCAACAATAACGTGTTCTGCATCTTCAGCACCATGATAGTTGAATAATTTATAGTTTGTTCCAATTTTTGCATTAACTTTATCCATGTATTCCTGTACGATTCCAGGCATTGCGTCATAATATGGATTACAAGCTTCTCTTGCCTGGAAGAAAATATCAGGGTTCTGTGCTGAACCTCTCTGACATGGATGATTTGGATTTAAAGCGTGTTTTCTGAATGCGTCGATTGCATCCATGTCTGCCATATCTTTTAAATCTTCATAATCCCATGTTTCAATTTTCTGAATTTCATGAGAAGTTCTGAATCCGTCAAAGAAATTAATAAATGGAATCTTTCCTTTGATTGCTGAAAGATGCGCAACCGGTGTTAAGTCCATAACTTCCTGTACACTTGATTCGCAGAGCATTGCACAACCTGTCTGACGACAAGCATAAACGTCTGAGTGGTCACCGAAAATAGATAACGCATGGCTTGCTAAAGCACGAGCGGATACGTTAAATACACCCGGTAACTGTTCTCCTGCGATTTTGTATAAGTTAGGAATCATAAGCAATAATCCCTGAGATGCTGTGTATGTTGTTGTTAAAGCACCTGCTGCTAAAGAACCGTGTACAGTACCTGCAGCACCTGCCTCTGATTGCATTTCTGTAACTTGAACAGTCTGTCCGAAAATATTTGTTCTACCTTGAGTAGCCCATTCATCTGTAGCTTCCGCCATAACGGATGAAGGTGTAATTGGGTAAATAGCGGCAACGTCAGTAAAAGCATACGAAGCGTGTGCTGCTGCATGATTACCGTCCATGGTTTTCATTTTTCTTCCCATTGGTTTGTCCTCCTTCAAATTTTCATGTTGAATTTTCACATATATTTATATTATAATCCCATAAAAAATAAAAGTCTAGTGATTATTTGTTCCTTTTAGAAAACAATACAATAATCACCAGACTTTTCTTTATTTTGGAAATCTTAATTTATTTTTTTTCTTTTTAGAGTTCATTCGGAAAAATCCTCTTCCCTGTCCGTCGCCCGATTTATAAGTAACGGCAAGAAGCACCATCGCTATAATAACAGATACAACCGCTATAACCTGAGATACAGGTAAATCAAAAATAATTGTTCTCAGTTTATCCACTCTTCCCATTTCAATGAAAAATCTTCCCGCGCCATAACCGATAATGTAAAGAAGGAAAATTTCTCCTTTATACACTTCAAAGCGTCTATAGATAAGAAGCCCAATCAAAATAATCAGACAAAGAATAATCTCATACAGAAATGACGGGCTGACCTGAATCATATTTATTCCGTCTATCTTTTCTACATTCTGACGCATTTTCTCCGTCACATCCACCGCTCTGACCGAATCAATCGGCAACTGCATGGCAAAAAGACCGTCCGTGTATTCTCCAAAAGCTTCCCTGTTAAAGAAATTCCCCAGTTTCCCTAAAATCTGCCCAATGAGCAGTGCTGGAACAATTGTGTCCAACACTTTCCATACAATAAGTCCCTGTCTTTTACTGTAAATAAATACCGCTATCACTCCTGCTATCAACGCTCCGTAAAACGCCAGCCCTCCCGAGCGAATGTTGAATATTTTCATCCAATTTCCCTTAAACTGTTCAAATCCGAAAAGTACATAGTAAAGCCTTGCACCGATTACACCGGAAATCACAACAAATATAGAAAGGGTCAAATATTCTTCCGCCTCTTGTCCGCTTCTGTGCGCAAGCCACATAGTAAGGGCAATGCCAAACAGAAGAGCAACTCCGAGTAAAATCCCAAAATATGTAATTTCAATCCCGAACAGATTTATTTTTTGCCCTACATTTTCCCAATGAATATTTAAATTAGGGAAATTAATCATCTTATTCATACTCTTTCCCCCTCTTATCTTTTATACATTAAATCTAAATAAAATAATATCTCCGTCTTTTACAACGTATTCTTTCCCCTCTAAACGAACAAGCCCCTTCTCCTTCGCCGCAGCGTATGTTCCACATTCCATTAAGTCATCGTAACTTACAATCTCTGCACGGATAAATCCACGTTCAAAATCTGTATGGATTTTTCCTGCTGCCTGCGGTGCTTTTGTTCCTTTTTTAATTGTCCATGCGCGAACTTCCGGCTCACCAGCTGTCAAGTAACTAATTAAACCAAGCAGACTATAACTTGCACGAATTAATTTTTCCAATCCTGATTCTTCTAATCCTAAATCCTCCAAGAACATTTTCTTTTCGTCATCATCTAACTCTGCAATTTCCTGTTCAATTTGAGCGCATACAACAAATACTTCGCAATTTTCTTTCTTTGCATATTCACGAACCGCACAAACTCCTTCGTTGTCAGCAGCATCATTTGCCAAATCATCTTCGGCTACATTTGCAGCGAAAATAACCGGTTTGTATGTGAGAAGGTTATAACTTTCAAGCCATTCCAGTTCATCGTCATCTTCGACTTCAAAACTGCGAGCCATATTTCCTTCTTCCAAATATGCTTTTAAGCGTTCTAAAAGTGCCAATTCCTTCGCAACTGTTTTATCGTTTCTTGCCACTTTTACCGCTTTTGCAATTCTTCTCTCTAAAATTTCAATATCAGAGAAAATTAATTCCAAATTAATTGTTTCAATATCACGAAGAGGAGCAATACTTCCGTCTACATGGACAATATTACTGTCCTCAAAACAACGAACAACATGTACAATCGCATCTACCTCACGAATATTTGCCAAAAACTGATTTCCCAGTCCTTCGCCCTTTGACGCACCTTTTACAAGTCCCGCAATATCTACAAATTCAATGGCTGCCGGAACGATTTTTTTCGTATGGTACATTTCTCCCAAAACATCCAATCGTTTATCCGGTACAGTTACAACACCAACATTTGGGTCGATTGTACAGAACGGATAGTTTGCTGATTCTGCTCCCGCTTTTGTAAGGGAATTAAACAATGTACTTTTTCCTACGTTTGGTAATCCCACGATTCCTAATTTCATTTACTTTATCCTCGCCTTCATTTTATTTTTCTAGTTTTCCTCTTTTGCTTCTATCAAAATAACAATTCCTTCCGAAAATGTTATCTTCACCTGTTCTTCCTGTGCCTGATTGCTGACGCACAGGCTATCATACGGACATAATCTATGATTGTGCAACGGATATTTTGCTCCGATTATAGAAAAGTTTTCTATACATCTGTCCAACGGAAATACGGAAAAATATTTCCCGTACATTTTAGATTTTTCCAGCACCGACTCATGTTCTATAAGATAAATCCTGTTGTTTTCATCAATTATCTCTGCATGAATTCCTTTTTTGTGCGGAATTGCCAACACCTGAATATTTGCAAGAACATGATCTATTCTATTTCCCGTCGCTCCCAGAAGGATAATCTCCTCACAGTCTAGTTCCATCGCCTGACAAACTGCAATCTCCGTATCGGAAAAATCTTTTTCCGGATTAAATTTTCTAATGGAAACATCCGTATTCTCCCGATAAAATTGTACAATTTCTTCTGAAAGACTGTCAAAATCTCCAACGATATAATCCGGTGTTATATGATTCTGATATAGAAATTCCACGCCCCTGTCGACTCCGATAAGGACATCATGTTTCAACTCTCTCAATTTTTCGGATACAAATTCTTCTTGAATCATCCCACCGCTTACAATCACTGCACGCTTATTCATATTTGTTCAAAATCTCCATAAACTCTCTTGTATTTTTCTTCGCGTCCCCTTTGAAAACGGCCGAACCGGCTACAATAATATTTGCTCCTGCTTTTAACACATTTTTTACATTTGATGTATAAATGCCACCGTCAACCTGAATGTCCGTATCCAATCCATATCTGTTAAGCATCTCTCTTGTCATACGGATTTTTGTTAGAGAATCTTCAATAAATTTTTGTCCGCCAAATCCCGGATGTACTGACATGATCAGTATCATATCCACTTCATTTACATACTCTTCCAAAGCAGACACCGGTGTATCCGGACAAATGGAAATTCCCGCTTTCAATCCACACTCTTTGATTTTCTCAAGAGTTTTATGAACATCTTCACAGGCTTCCAGATGAATAGTAATTAAATCTGCCCCCGCTTTCTGAAACGCTTCCACATATCGAATTGGCTCATTTATCATTAAATGAGCGTCAATCACTTGATTTGTACAACTTTTGATTGATTGTAGCACAGGCATTCCAAAGGAAATACTCGGTACAAATAATCCATCCATAACATCAAAATGCAGATACTCTGCTCCATTTTGTTCTGTTGCCTGAATTTCTTCCCCCAAATTTTTAAAATCCGCCGCTAATATGGACGGCGCTAATATATATTTCATTATCAGTATCTCCTTTTCTCCTGTAATTCTTTATACATTTCCATATAATTTTCATATCTTACCCTGTGAATTTTCCCTTCTTCCACAGCCTGTTTTACCATACAGTTCGGCTCATGAATATGGTCACAGCCATTAAATTTGCACAATCCCTCATACTGTTCAAACTCCGGAAAGTAGTATTTTAAATCTTCTTTCTCAAATTCATTTACATAGAGAGAACTAAATCCGGGCGTATCCATAATATATGACTCCTTATCAATCGGAATTAACTCTGAATGGCGTGTCGTATGTTTCCCCCGCTCTATCTTCTCGCTGATACTTCCTGTTTCCATCTGAATTTCCGACTGAAACAGATTAATCAGAGAGGATTTCCCCACTCCTGAAGGACCTGCCACGGCAGTCGTTTTGCCTCTTAGAACTTCCTTCACAAGTTTTATATTCTCTTCCTCTTTCGCACTTGTAAAAATAATCCGATAACCGCAGGATTCATAAATTTCTTCTAATTCCCGAATTTCTTTTTCCTCAGCAATATCTTTCTTATTAAAACATAGTACAATGGGAATTTTTTTGCTTTCCATCATGACAAGAAATCTGTCCAGTAAATTGAAATGAGGTTTTGGCTTTGTAATGGCAAACACAACAAGTGCCTGATCTATATTGGCTACCGCCGGACGAATGAGTTCATTCTCCCTCGGCAGTAATTTAACTACATTTCCAAGTTTCTTTTCTTCATTTAGTACGTCTATTTCCACGTTATCGCCTACAAGTAATTTTACCTTTTCTTTGCGAAACGCTCCTTTTGCTTTACATTCATAAACGCCAAATTCTACTACGTGAACGTAGTAGAATCCGGCAATTCCTTTTATAATTTTTCCCTGCATTATTTTTTCCTACTGCTAATTATCTGACTCTGTCCCTGTAGTGCCATCTGTTACAGGTCCTTTGCTGATATAAACCGTAATCATTGTTCCCTGAACAACATTCTTACCTGAACCCGGATCACAGGAAATAACCGTATCTTTCGGCAAATCACTGTCTTTATATACTTCTCTGTAACCTAACTGCTGGGATTCCAAAATATTTTTTGCATATGTTTTTGATTTTCCGATAATATCAGGAACAGTAACTTCTACCTGTTTCTTTCCTTTACTTACACGGATTATAATTGTGCTTCCCTCTGTTACACGAGAACCTGCTCGTTTGCTCTGGTAAAATACTTTTCCTTTTTCCGTACTGTCATGGTAATCTTCCTCTACAGAAACTTCAAGCCCTTTCGCTTTTAAAGCAGAAACTGCACTTGCCTGTGTCATACCGATAACATTTGGAACTTCAGGTTTATCCTCACCAAGACTTACAATCAGATTAATTTCTTCATCTAATGCTACTTCCGAGTTAGCGGAAGGTTCTGTTCTGATAACTTCATCTTGTTCATATTCAGAACTTGTTTCAAATCTTGAAGTATCTACTTTTACATTTGTAAATCCCGCTTCTTTTAATATTCTCAATGCTTCACTCTGGTCTTTTCCCGACACATCCGGAACAGACTTTGTTTCTTCTTTTTTACCTGAACTGATTACAACTTTAACTACAGATTTTTTCTTTGCTTCTTTATTTGCTCCCGGAGTCTGTCTGATAATCTGACCTTTTTCATATGTTGTTGATTCTTCTTCTGACTCCACAACTAATTTCATTTCGTATTTTTTGCCTTTTAAAACTTTTTCAGCTTCATCTTCTGTCATTCCTCTTAAATCCGGCACTTTCACTTTTGCATTTTTATCCGCATCCTCTTCCAAATTGATAGACGGACCGAATTTTAAAAGTCCTGTCGCTTTTCCAACAATAAATACAACAATAAATACAATGATAACAACTGCTACAATTGTCAGTATCTTCATCATTTTTGCCATTTTAGGATTTACATCGCCGTTCTTTTTGCGACCTTTTCTATCGTAATCATCATCGTCCTCAAAATCGTCAAAATCATCATCGTCATAGTCGTCTTCTGAGAAATCATCCTCATCGTACGTCATATCTCTTTTTGCTTTGCGAACGTCATCAGGATTAAACATTACTGTTTCATCCATCACACGCATAGGTCCTATAACAACAAAATCCCCATCAGGATCTACAAGTGAGTGCTTTAAGTCTTCTTTTAAAGATGCAATATCCGGATATCTTCTGTCCGCACTTTTCTGCGTACATTTCAAAATAATCTGCTCTAAACTAAACGGAATGTCTTCTACATATTCTGACGGAGGTGTGATTTCTTCCTGCAAATGTTTAATTGCAATAGAAACCGCCGTGTCCCCATCAAATGGAAGATGTCCTGTTACCATCTCATACATCGTAATACCGAGAGAATAAATATCACTCTTAAAATCGCTGAAACCACCTCTTGCCTGTTCCGGCGAAGTGTAATGTACAGATCCGAGCGCATTTGTACTGATTGTATTGGATGATGTCGCTTTTGCGATACCAAAATCCGTTACCTTTACTTTTCCTTCTTTGGAAATCATAATGTTCTGCGGTTTAATATCTCTGTGGACAATATTGTGTAAATGTGCCGCCTCAATTCCATTTGCAACTTGAATAGCAATACTGATTACTTCTTTCGGCGACAAAACGCCCTTCTTTGTAATATAATCTTTTAGAGTGATCCCTTCCACAAGTTCCATTACCATGTAGTATAATCCGCTTTCCTCACCTACATCGTATACATTTACAATGTTAGGATGCATAAGCCCTGCTGCCGCCTGTGCTTCAGATTGAAATTTTCTTACAAAAAGTTCGTCCTCTCTGTATTCCTTCTTCAAAATTTTAATTGCTACAAAACGGTTTAATTTATGGTCTTTTCCTTTGTATACGTCTGCCATTCCGCCCGAGCCGACTTTACTCAGCACTTCATAGCGATCCCCTATAAAAATTCCATCTTTCATTATACATTCACCTCACACACAAATGGTTCGACAAGCACAATTCCAATATTGTCCTTTCCGCCGTTCTCATTTGCTTTTTCTACTAATTGCATTGCAGTTTCAACAATATCTCTTCCGCCTTTGACAATTCTGAAAATCTCATCGTCATCCACCATATTGGTCAGGCCGTCTGTACACATTAAAATAACATCGCCTTTCTGCAAACGATATTCAAAGAAATCTACTTCTACATCATCCTTCGCCCCGATTGCTCTTGTGATAATATTTTTATCCGGATGATGTTTCGCTTCTTCTTCATTTATTCCCCCTAAACGAACCATTTCTTCCACGAGCGAATGATCCTTCGACAACTGTTTTATCTCATCTCTGATTAAATACAGTCTGCTATCTCCGACATTGGCAAAATACAGTGTATGCTCAATAATCGTTGCAACTACTAAAGTTGTACCCATTCCTTCCATTTCGGTATTCTCTCTCGCCTTTTCCACAATTTTGCGGTTGGCTTCCTGAACAGCCTCAGTAATAATCACCTCCGGCCCCATTCCCGAATTGTTTCTAATATGTTCTTCTAAAACCTGCACTGCATATTTTGACGCAAAATCTCCTGCCTTATGACCGCCCATACCGTCTGCTACAACAAACAAATTCGGAATGTGACCGACAGGTTTATCTGTTACATATACATAATCTTGATTTACTTCACGCTTTCTGCCTATGTCCGTCAATGAAAATGTCTTCATAAACTTCTCCTTATATTTTACTTTCCTCCGAATAGCGTCTTCGAAGTTGTCCACAGGCCCCGTCAATATCTGAGCCCATTTCTCTTCTTATAGTAACATTTATTCCACTTTTTTCAAGTTTATTTTTGAATTTTTCCGCATTCTGCCGTGTCGGTTTTTCAAAATTTCTCTCCTTAATCGGATTTACCGGAATAAGATTTAAGTGACAGTTTCTCGGTTTTAAAATAGTTATCAATTCTCTTGCATCTTCTTCCCTGTCATTTACTCCCTGTACAAGACTGTACTCAAAAGTAATTCTTCTTCCCGTCTTGTCAAAGTAATAATCACATGCTTCCAATACTTCTTTTAGGTCATATTTGTTTGCCACCGGCATCAATTCTTTTCTCTTTTCCTGTGTTGAACCATGAAGTGAAAGAGCCAATGTAATCTGAAAATTTTCTTCCGCAAGGCGTTTCATGTTCGGAACAATCCCACAGGTAGATACAGTAATATTTCTCTGACTGATATGTAATCCGTTTTCATTGCTGATTAATTTGATAAACTGGACAAAATTATCATAGTTATCTAAAGGTTCTCCCGTTCCCATAATAACAATATTAGAAACGCGTTCTCCCGAAATTTTCTGTATCTGATAAATCTGTCCCAACATTTCTGACGGTGTTAAATTTCTTGCAAGCCCGTCCAAAGTAGATGCACAAAATCTACATCCCATACGGCAGCCTACCTGAGAAGATATGCAGACGGAATTACCATGTTTGTAACGCATCAATACACTTTCCACTACATGATTATCCCGCAGGGCGAACAAAAACTTATTTGTTCCGTCCATTTTAGAAACCTGTCTTTCTACCATTTTCACCGGATAAATTTCATAATCCCGCTCCAGTTTTTCTCTCAATACCTTTGATAAGTTTGTCATCTCATCAAAAGAATCCGACAGTTTCTCATGTAACCAACTGTATATCTGTTTGCTTCGGAAAGCCTTTTCACCTATGCTTTCCATTTCTTTCTTTAACTCTTCTGGTGTATAAGAGCGAATATCTTTCTTTTCCATGCTAATCCTTTCTGAACTTCGCTATAAAAAATCCATCACTGTCATGTATTCCCGGAAGCAATTGAAGACAGCCTTCTCGTACAGACAGTTTTAATTCTTCACAAAGACTGTCCTCTACAGAAACTGAACTGTATTCCGGATACTGCTGTAAAAACCATCGTACATTTTCCATATTTTCTTCTTCATTAATTGTACAGGTACTATATACGAGTGTTCCTCCCGATTTCACATAATTCTGCGCAACTGACAAGATTTTTTTCTGTAATTCTCTTAGTTCTTTTTGAGTTTCTCTTGTCATCTTATATTTAATATCGGTCTTTTTACCCAAAACGCCAAGACCTGAACATGGCAAATCCGCAAGAACAATATCTGCTTTTTCCTTAGATGCCTCATCATAGATCAGCGCATCCTGCTGCACCGCACGGATATTCTCCATTCCAGAACGCTCAATATTATCTTCTATCAGATTTACTTTGTACTCCGTCAAATCTCTCGCTTCTACCAAACCTGTTCCACACAGTTTGTCTGCCATATGTAGTGCCTTTCCACCCGGCGCAGAGCAGACGTCAATAACATAATCATTTTCTTTCGTATTCGCAATCTCCGAAACAAGCATGGAACTGATATCCTGTACCTGAAAATCGCCTTCCCTAAAACTTTCCAAATCGCCAAGATAATTATATCCCGAAATTTCCAGTGCATATGGAAGATAAGGATGTTCTTTCACCTGCACATTTTCCTCTGCCAGTTTCTTCATCAAGTCTTCTTTAGAAATCTTATGGAGATTGCAGCGGATAGTTGTTCCTTTTTCCAAAAGAAATCCTTTCAGCATTTTCTCTATTGTTGACCAATCATAAGATTTTTCCCATTCTCTTAATATCCAAATCGGCATAGAATATTTTACCGACATATATTCTATCATATTCTTTTTATCGGGGTATTGAATATTGCTTACATTTCTGTCAATATTCCGTAACACTCCGTTCACAAATCCTTTTAATTGGAAAAACCCTTTCTTTTCCGCCAATTTGACTGCCTCGTTACAAACAGCAGAATTAGGAACACTGTCCATATATTTTATCTGATAGACAGAGTTCCTAATAATCGTGCGGATGACCGGTTTCATTTTATTTACCTTTACTTTTGAAAACCGATTAATAATATAATCTATCTCTATCAAATGTTCCAGCGTTCCCTCCACGACCCTTGTAATAAAGGCACGTTCTTTTTTATCCAAATATTGATATTTCTCCATCGTATTTCTAAGAACAATGTGGCTGTATCCGCCTTCTTTTGTAATCTCAAGTAAAATTCCTAAAATGATTTCTCTTTCACTAATCTGTTTAGTCATCTCCCCTTCTTCCTCCTGCAATCAAAAGAATACGGACTAACTGTAAAATAGACGCTGCCGCACTTGCCACATAAGTCAACGCCGCCGCATCCAATACCTTTTTCGTGTCAGCCACTTCATTCTGATACAACATTCCGCTGCTTCCTAAAATTCTCACTGCACGTCTTGACGCATTAAATTCTACCGGAAGCGTAACAAGTTGAAACAGTACGGAAAGAGAAAATGCTATAATTCCTAAATGAATAAATAAATCTGATGAACGACCCGTAATAAAAAATCCTAACAAAATTAACGGCCATGCAATTGTTGCTCCAAAATTTGCCACAGGTACTAATGCTCCTCTGAATCGTAACGGAGCATATCCCGTTGCATGTTGAATAGCATGTCCGCACTCATGTGCCGCAACACCTACAGCTGACACTGATGCTGATTGATATGTGCTGTCTGATAAACGAAGCACTTTATTTCTCGGATCATAGTGGTCTGTCAAATGCCCTGACACTCTCTCAATTCGCACATCATATATATTAGCATTGTGTAAAATTCTCTCTGCCGCATCCCTTCCTGTCATACCGGAATGATTTGCCACACGCTGATATTTTGAAAATGTGCTTTTCACACGTGCCGATGCGATAAGACTGATTATCATTCCCACAATAATTAAAACATATGTCGGGTCAAAATACATTGGATAATACATAATAATTACTACCTCTACTTTCTAGACTATCCTAATTTTGTCTGTTCTTTTATGGAATATCCTCTTAAAAATGCCCCCGCATCCATTCTCTTCTTTCCCGGAATTTGCAACTGCGTTATTTTTAAAAGTCCTTTTCCCGTCTGCACGAAAAATCCGTCCTTTTCTACTTTCACAATTGTTCCCGATTCACTTTCCTCTTCACCTTCAAAAACTTCCGCTTCCCAAATTTTCATCACTTTATCTTCCCACATAGTATATGCACTTGGCCACGGATTTAGTCCTCGAATTAATCTTTCGATTTCTTCTGCCCCAGTACTCCAATCAATATTTCCTAACTTTTTATCCAGCATTCTCGCATACGCTGTAGGAGTTTCTCCCTGCTTTTCTCCCACAATCGTCTTTTCTTCCAACGCTTTCAGCGTATCCACGCAAAGTTTTGCCCCTGCTTCTGCCAGTTTATCATGAAGACTTCCGCCGGTTTCTTTTGGTAAAATCGGCACTTCTGTCTTAAGAAGCATATCTCCCGTATCCAGCCCTTCGTCCATCTGCATCGTTGTTACACCCGTAACACTTTCTCCATCAATAATAGACCACTGAATTGGTGCTGCCCCACGATATTTCGGAAGAAGAGATGCGTGTACATTAATACATCCATACGGTGTCATCTCCAAAATTTCTTTTGGCACAATCTGCCCGAAAGCAACGACAACCATAACATCTGCCGGATATTTTCTTAACTCTTCTATACTTTCAGCGTCACGAATTTTCTTTGGCTGAAATACAGGTATACCATGCTTCAACGCAACTTCCTTAACCGGAGTAAACTGCATTTCTTTTCCTCGTCCCTTAGGCTTATCCGGCTGTGTAACTGCCAGCACTACTTCATGCCCTGCACGAATAAGTTCTTCCAAAGTTCCAACAGAAAAATCCGGTGTTCCCATAAAAATTACTTTCATCTTACTCTTCCTCCTCATAGGAAACGTCATGAAGTTCGCCTTCTACCTTGTCCACATATAACTTTCCTTCCAAATGATCAATTTCATGGCAGAATGCTCTCGCAAGAAGTCCTTCCCCTTCTATCTCAAAAGGCTGCATATCAATATCACACGCTCTTACTTTTGCATAGAACGGTCTTGTTACCTGACCCGCTTTTCCCGGAACACTAAGACAACCTTCGTCACCTGTCTGTTCTCCGCTTGTTTCGATAATCTCCGGATTGATAAGAAGAATCGGTCCTTCCCCTACATCAATCGTAACAATTCTCTTTAAAATACCTACCTGTGATGCTGCAAGACCGACGCCCATCTCGTCATACATTGTGTCAAACATATCATCAATTAGTTCCACTGTTCTCGGTGTAATTGTTTTCACTTCTTTACATCTCTTTGTTAAAACCTCATCACCTATTTTTCTGATTTCTCTAATAGCCATTGTCTGCTCCCTTCTAAAATACATTTACCGGATTAAAATCAAATTGAATTTTTATTCTTTGAAATCCGGAATTCATCTCAATATACTTTTCTAAAAAATCTTTCATATCTATTAGCATATCATATCTTTCCTGTTTTATATAAATTAATTTTCTGTAAACATCATTTATTTTTTCTACATAAGGACTTACAGGACCGATAATCTGATATTCTTTTCGCTTATTTACTCTATCCGCATACTCTTTTAGAAAAAATGCTCCTCTCTTCAGTAACTGTTCATCTTCGCTCGTCATATATATTGCAAGGAGTTGCTCTGCCGGAGGATACCCCATTAATTCCCGATAATTCATCTCAGCCTCATAAAATGCTTCATAATCCTGTTTTGCCGCTGTCTGAATACAATAATGTTCAGGACTGTATGTCTGAATAACCACTTCACCTTTCTTCTCTCCGCGTCCGGCACGACCGCCTGCCTGCGTCAGCAATTGGAACGTCCTCTCTCCCGCCCTATAATCATTTGCATAAAGCGACAAATCTGCTGCTAATATGCCGACTAAAGTTACGTTCGGAAAGTCATGCCCCTTTACAATCATCTGTGTTCCAATCAAAATATCTGCTTCTTCATTTGCGAATGCTGACAAAATTTTCTCATGTCCGTCTTTCTCCTTTGTCGTATCCATATCCATACGCAAAACCTTTGCAGTTGGAAATTCCTTTGCTACAATTTCCTCGATCTGCTGTGTTCCCGCCCTGAATCCTCCGATATGTCGGGATTTACATTCAGGACAGGTTATCTGCATCGGTTCTTCGTAACCACAATAATGACAGACCAGTTTGCCATTTTTATGAGCGGATAGTGCTACATCACAATGAGGACATTTTGCTACATAACCGCAGGAACGGCAGGAAACAAATCCCGCATATCCCCTTCGGTTAATAAATAAAATAATCTGCTCCTTTTTCTCTAACCTTTCTTCCATCAGACTTCGCAGTTTATCGCTTATAATTGAGCGATTGCCTTTCTTCAATTCCTCCCGCAAATCTACGGTATACATTTCCGGAAGATTTTGCCCCGTCGCTCTGCTTCTTAATTCCAACAGCGTATACTCTCCGCAGAGTGCTTTATAATAGGAATCAACCGATGGAGTCGCTGAACCAAGAACAACACTCGCCCCCTCCATTTCGGCTCTCTTTCTTGCAGTTTCTCTTGCATGGTATCTTGGAATTTGCTCACTTTTATAAGTTGCCTCATGTTCCTCGTCAATGACAATCAATCCAAGATTTTTAAATGGAGTAAAAAGTGCCGAACGCGGACCGATCATCACATCAATCTCTCCATTTTTAGCACGCATCATCTGGTCATATTTTTCTCCGTCTGACAATCGTGAATTCATAATGGACACCCTATCGCCAAACCTCCTATAAAACCGCATAACCGTCTGATAAGTGAGAGAAATCTCCGGAATAAGAAAAATCGCCTGTTTTCCTTCTCCTACGATTTTCTCAATCATTTCCATGTACACTTCCGTTTTACCACTGCCTGTAATTCCGTGAATGAGGTAAGTTTTCCGCACTCCGCTACAATAGTCTTTCTCAAATTGTCTTATGGCATTTTCCTGTTCCTCTGTGTAAGTAAAAGAAATCTCTTTTGTATTCGTATGCTTAATCGGATTTCGATATACACGCTCCGACTCCACAGACAAAATATGTTGTTCCTCCAGCACTTTTATAACATTTCGGGAAACATTTAACTTCTTTACAACAAGACTCTCCGGCAATTCTTTATTATCCATAAGTTCTGCCAGCACTCTCGCCCTCGCCTTCATATTCTTATGCAAAAATTCTTCCAATTTTTGTTCCGTTTCTTTCTCATTTAAAAGAAGCCTGATTGTCCTGTTTATTTTTGCCCGACTTTTCTGTTTGACCGGAAGAACGGTTTTCAGTGCCTGTATCATTGTCCCGCCATAATTTTCTTTTATCCAACCCGCAAGCACTACAAGCCTTCCTTCTATCTGCACTGCCTTATCAGAAATGTCATGTATTTCTTTCATCTTACTGCAGTCATAATTACATTTTTCGGAGAAACCTACAATATAGCCCTTTTTCTCCTTATTTCCCACACCAAAAGGAACGAGGACTTCCATGCCCTCCTTTACCCTTCCTTCCAGTTGCGTTGGAACAATATATTGAAATACTCTGTCTACACTCTCGTGTGCAATGTCAATGATAATGTCTGCATACATTTTTCTTTTCCTCATCTATAATTTCACATACCATTTCTCTGTCTGTCATACGGTATTTCATTCCTTCAATTTCCTGATATTCTTCATGCCCTTTTCCTGCAAGCACAATAATATCATCTGCCCCCGCTCGCTTTATCCCATAACGGATGGCTTCCATACGATTGCAGATTTCCAAATAATTGCCGTTACCTGCATCCACCCCTTCTCTGATTTCACTCATAATCTGAAAAGGGTTCTCATATCTTGGATTATCAGAAGTAATAATCGTAAAATCCGCCAATACTCCCGACACCTTTCCCATCTCATATCTGCGTTCTTTTGCCCTATTTCCACCACAGCCAAAGATGCAGATAATATGACGGGGATGATATGAGTGTACCATTTCTAAAATACTTTGTAAACTCATAGCATTGTGGGCATAGTCTATAAGAATAATCGTCCCCTTACCTGTACATATCTGCTCTACTCTTCCCTTCACCTGCATTTCTTCCAAGGACTCCCTCATTATATCAAAGGAAACACCAACCCTTTTGCAGACCGCTATGGCACATAGTGAATTATAAATGTTAAATCTGCCTGCCATAGATAAACTGATTTTTCCAAATATTTTCCCTGTAAGGCAATATTGTATCCCCAATTTACCATCCCTTTTTATTACTTTTTCATCTGTCGCACAGTAATCCGCCTTTGGTGAAAATCCAACCGTTTCCACTTCACAGTTAGAATAGCGAAACATTTCTTCCCAATATGAACTCTCCATATTGGCAATTCCTACCTTACTCTGCGTAAATAACTTTGCCTTGCAGTTTTTATATTCCTCAAAATCTTTATGCTCAAATTTACTGATATGATCTTTTCCTAAATTAGTAAATACACCAATATCAAACTGAACCTCATCCGTTCGGTGCAATTTCAATCCTTGCGAGGAAACTTCCATAACTGCCACATCACATCCAGCCAAAGCCATCTCTCTCAAGAAACATTGTATATCTGTGGATTCAGGAGATGTATTTTTAGAGGGTATGCTTTTTTCTCCTATGCGTACTTCAATCGTCCCGATAAGTCCGACTTTATATCCCGCATTCTTTAAAATATGGTAAATCATATAGGCTGTCGTCGTTTTCCCTTTTGTTCCCGTAATGCCTATCATAAACATTTCCTTAGATGGCTCACCATAAAAAACGGCTGCTACTTTCGCCAGAGTTTTTCTTACGTTTTCCACTAAAATCAACGTGATTTCTTTTGGTACTTCTATCTCTCTGTCTGATAAAATAGCAACCGCACCTTTTTCCACTGCTTCTCGGACATAAAATGCCCCATCTGTCACCGCACCTTTTATACAGACAAACAATGTATTTTTTTCCACTTCTCTTGAATTATGAGTTACCTTCTCAATCTCCAACTCGTCATTTCCCTGTCGTATACTGTATTTTATCGGTTGCAGCAGATTTGTCAGTTTCATAATACACTGCCTTTCCTTACTATTTTAGAAATATTCCGCGTTTTACGGCGTCTTCTCCAAAACGTTTTCGTATCTCATCCAGTGCTTTATCTAATTTTCTATGTTTTTCATCTTTCGGTTTTTCCATTTGTATATCAAATATACTCAATTGCTCCGGTGCCGTTTCCTCCACTAACTTAGATGTGCGAATGCCCAGAAGCCTTATCGGTTCACCATTCCACAGTTCATCAAAAAGTATACAGGCATTATCATACAAACTTTTATCTTCATACACCGCTTTTCTCATCTGCTTTTGATGAGAAACACTTTGGAAGTTATAGTATTTAATTTCCACACTGATCATCTGTGCCTTCTGCCCTGCTTTTCTAAGTCTTTTACCAACACTTTCAGAAAGCCAAAGAAGAACTTCTTTTGCCTCCTCTTTATCAACAACATCCTTTGCCAGTGTTGTAGAGTTTCCAATTCCTTTTGCTGCAGTTTCTTCCGACTGCACCTTTGTCGTATCAATTCCGTTCGCAAACTCCCAGAGCATTTTTCCATGACTTTTCAGGTGTAATTCCAATATGCGTGGATTTGTTTTTGCAAGTTCACCTATCGTTTTTATTTCAAGTTTCTTTAAAACCTCCACACTCGCCCTTCCTGCCATATAAAGACTTGATACAGGAAGCGGCCACATCTTCGCTTCTATTTCCTCTGGAAAAAGTGTATGGACACGATTCGGCTTTTCAAAATCTGATGCCATTTTTGCCAGCAGTTTATTTGTTGAAATACCGATATTTACTGAAAATCCAAAAGTATCCCATATTTTATTTTTGATTTCCAATGCCGCATCCACAGGAGAATTATATTTATATGCAATTCCCGTAAAATCCATATAACACTCGTCAACACTTACCTGCTCAATATCTGATGTGTATTCTCTTAAAAACTCCATTAGTTTCTTACTATATATACTATACATTTTATGGTCCGGTGGTTCCATAACTAAATTCGGACACTTACGAAAGGCATTCGCAACAGGTTCTCCTGTGCGAATGCCATATCTTTTAGCAGGAACAGACTTCGCCAAAACAACACCATGTCTTGACTCCTGATTCCCACCGATAATGGCAGGAACTTCCCTCAAATCTGTTTCTGCTCCCTGTTTTAATTTTTCTACCGCTGTCCAACTTAAATAGGCTGAATTTACATCAATATGAAAAATAATCTGTGCCATCTTATCCTCTTACACTTGCTCTCAATTCATTGTTTTCCACATCGATTAAAATTGTATCCTGACTCCTTACCTTATCCGCCAAAATAAGTTTTGCCGCAAGGGTTTCTACGTGTTTCTGCAAATACCTCTTAAGCGGTCTTGCGCCGTACATCGCTTCATATCCTCTTTCCGTAATCATTGTCTTTGCTTCCTGCGTTAGTTCAATAGAAATCTCTTTCTCCTCTAATCGATGATTAATGTCTTTTACCAATAAGTCAATGATGTCACAAATATTCGATTTCGTCAACGGTTTAAACATAATCGTTTCGTCCAAACGGTTCAAAAACTCCGGTCTGAAGTGATTACGCAAATCTCTCATAACCAATTCTTCACTTTCTTTTTGAATATTTCCATTATCATCAATTCCGTCCAACAGATAGGCAGAACCGATGTTTGATGTCATAATCAAAATTGTGTTTTTGAAGTCCACTGTTCTTCCCTGTGAATCTGTAATACGTCCGTCATCAAGTACTTGCAACAATACGTTAAATACATCCGGATGTGCCTTTTCTATCTCATCAAACAGAACAACCGAATATGGTTTTCTCCTTACGGCTTCTGTCAACTGTCCACCCTCGTCATATCCTACATATCCCGGAGGTGCTCCGATTAATCTGGATACGGAATATTTCTCCATGTACTCACTCATGTCAATTCTGACCATATTATTCTCATCATCAAACAAACTTTCTGCAAGAGCCTTTGCAAGTTCTGTTTTACCTACACCTGTAGGTCCTAAAAACAGAAATGAACCGATTGGTTTGCTCGGGTCTTTGATACCCGCTTTAGAACGGATAATTGCCTCTGTTACTTTTGTAACTCCTTCATCCTGTCCAATAACACGTTTATGAAGTTCTTCTTCCAAATGAAGTGTTTTATTTCTTTCACTTTCATTTAATTTAGCAACCGGTATGCCTGTCCATCTGGAAATAATCTTCGCAATTTCTTCGTCTGTTACACTTTCATGAACAAGAGTCAATTCTCTTGCTTTTACCTTGTCTTCTTCCTCAGCAAGTTGCTTTTGTAACTGCGGCAGTTTTCCGTACTGCAATTCAGCTGCTTTCTCTAAATCATAAGAACGCTGTGCCTTTTGAATATCTTTATTCAAACGTTCCATTTCCTCACGGATTTTCTGTACCTTTTCTACGGAAGCCTTCTCATTATCCCACTGTGCTTTCTTACCCGCAAATTCATCACGGAGTTCTCCCAGTTCTTTCTGTAAATTGACAAGTCTGTCCTGACTTAACCTATCATTTTCTTTCTTTAAGGCAGCCTCCTCAATCTCTAACTGCATAATACGTCTTCTCAGTTCATCTAATTCTGTCGGCATGGAATCTAACTCCGTCTTAATTAAAGCACAAGCCTCATCTACTAAGTCAATCGCTTTATCCGGAAGAAAACGGTCGGAAATATATCTGTTTGATAATACTGCTGCCGATACTAACGCACCATCTGTAATCTTCACACCATGAAATACTTCATATCTTTCCTTCAATCCACGCAAAATGGAAATGGCATCTTCAACAGTCGGTTCTTCCACCATAACCGGCTGAAATCTTCTTTCCAGTGCAGCATCTTTTTCAATATATTGTCTATACTCATCCAAAGTTGTCGCACCAATACAGTGTAACTCACCTCTTGCAAGCATCGGCTTCAACATATTTCCGGCATCCATTGCACCGTCAGTTTTACCTGCTCCTACGATTGTATGCAATTCATCAATGAAAAGGATAATCTTTCCGTCACTGTTCTTTACCTCTTCCAGTACCGCCTTCAATCTTTCTTCAAACTCACCCCGATATTTTGCTCCCGCAACTAATGCACCCATATCAAGTGCAAAAATTGTTTTATTTTTCAATCCTTCCGGCACATCTCCACGAACAATACGCTGTGCCAATCCCTCAACAGCTGCTGTCTTACCTACTCCCGGTTCTCCGATTAATACCGGATTGTTTTTTGTCTTACGGGAAAGAATACGGATAACATTTCTTATCTCTGCATCTCGCCCGATAACAGGATCTAATTTCTGTTCCCTTGCACGCTCCACCAAATCTGTTCCGTATTTATTCAACGTATCATAAGTTGCCTCAGGGTTATCGCTTGTCACTCTCTGATTACCCCTTACCGTAGAGAGCGCCTGTAAAAACAACTCTCTCGTAATTCCAAACGCTTTAAAAATTTCTTTCATTTCTCTATTTGGATATTTTAATAAGGAAAGAAAAATATGCTCTACAGAAACATATTCATCTCCCATCTGTGTCGCTTCATCATCTGAATGGATAAGAACTTTATTCAAATCCTGACCGATATAAATCTGACCGCCCTGTACCTTCACCCTTTTTCTGAGGGCTTCTTCCACACGATTGATAAATAATTCTTTCTGTATGTTCATCTTTTCCAGTAATTTTAAAATCAAACTATCTTCCTGTGTAAGAAGAGAGTACAATAAATGTTCCTGTTCCACTTCCTGATTGCCGTAATCATAAGCAACCTTTTCACATCCCTGCACTGCCTGCAATGATTTCTGTGTAAATTTGTTTATATTCATATGTCACTCCTCCTCTTTTTTGTTTGTTCTATATTATGTATAACATTTGTTGTTAGCAATGTCAAGTGTTGAGTGCTAATATTTTTGTTATTTTTTTGCAAACCCTTTAAAATCAATGGTTTGCAGTATCTTATTCCTTTTGAAATTGTGATTTTTTCTGTTTTGACACCAATTTTAATCAAAAAATCCGTTACCCCAAAACTAACTGCTTAAAATTATAACTTTCATAAGACATTTTACATATTTACCATTTTGATCACAGTAAACCAAGTTGGTCCTATGTCAAGATT